>JAISRM010000133.1 GCA_031273645.1 Endomicrobium sp. | reverse complement strand
GATAAAAAATATTTTTTTGCCGTCTTTTTGCCGTCAAACGGCAAAAATTCCGTATGCATATCTTCACAAATAGGATGTCCGGTTTCCTGCGCTTTTTGTTCTTCGGGACAGGTAAAACTTGCCAGAAATTTGACAAGAGGCGAAATTATTGAACAGATTCTGCAAATTGAAAACGACGTAAAAGAAAAAATATCGGGCGTTTTGTTTATGGGAATGGGCGAACCGACGCTCAATTTTAATAATGTAACATCCGTTATAAAATCTTTATTATCGTCTAAAGAATTTGGGATCGGCAAAAGACATATCACCTTATCGAGCGTCGGAATAGTTCCCGCGATTAAAAAACTTGCCGACGACAATTACGGGATCAGGCTTGCTCTTTCCATTCATGCCGTCGACGAAGAAATAAGAAAAAAACTTATCCCCGACAATTTCGGCTTTTTGATAGAAGATATTTTAAAAGCGGGCAAATACTATCTTAAAAATACAAATTCAAGGCTTACCATCGAATATATTTTAGTAAAAAACATCAACGATTCTACGGCCGACGCCCACAAGCTTACGCGCCTTTTAAGGCGGCACTCGCTTTTAAACTCCGACGTAAGCGTAAATCTTATACCTTTCAACCCCGTATCCCAAACTTCTTTTCTTGCGCCAAATCAGGAAAGAGTTGAAAAGTTTAAAAATATTTTGAAATTAAACGGACTTACCGTTAATATCCGTCAGGCAAAAGGAGCAGATATATCCGCCGCATGCGGTCAGCTGGGCTATTAGCGGAGCTATTAAAGAAGCCTGAACTCAAAATTTAATGCGCGAAATAATTGCGCGCGCCGCCGTTTTTTTGATAAAATCTGACTATTGAAATAATTTTCGCGGGGTCTATAATTTTATGAGCACCAGAAGACAGGCAAGGGAATGTTCTTTACAAATGCTTTATGCGGTTGACAATTGCAATATGCCTCCGGAAGACACGCTTGAATCTTTTAGCCAATCTCTTCCAAAAGGCGACGACTATAAAGATTTTGCTATAAAAATCTTTAAAGGCGTTTGCGAAAAAAAAACCGAAATAGACCTTTTGATAGAAAAATACGCTAAAAACTGGGAATTAGACAGAATGGCGGCAATTGACAGAAATATTATACGCCTTGCAGCCTACGAAATAATCGGCATGCCCTCAACGCCCATCAACGTAATCATAGACGAAGCCGTAGAAATCTCAAAAAAATACTCCACAAAAGATTCAAGCAAGTTTGTTAACGGCATATTAGATAAACTAAAAGCCGCAAGAAAAATTAATTAGCGGCGCTGATCAGCAACTGCCGTTTAAAACTATGGACATAAAATCGCGCATTGATTATTTAAGAAAAGAAATAAAGCGTCATAACGATTTATACTATGACAAAAATAATCCCGAAATTGCGGATTCAGACTATGACGCGCTTGTAAAAGAGCTTGAAAAACTTGAAGACGACAATCCTTTATTTGCCGATGCTAATTCTCCGGTAAAAAAAGTTTCAGGCGGCGTCTCTTCAACTTTTGCTGCGGTCAAACACTCCGTTCCCATGCTTTCCCTTGACAACACTTATTCGCAAGAAGAAGTCGCCCAATGGCGCGCCCGCTTATTAAAAACAGTTTCCGCTTTGCAGTTTATAGCAGAGCCTAAAATCGACGGGCTAAGCGTCGCGCTTACGTATATAAACGGCGTTTTAGCGACGGCGGCAACGCGCGGCGACGGAGAAACCGGCGAAGATATCACGCAAAACGTTAAAACCATAAAAGATATTCCTCAAAAATTTGCAATTAAAAATCCGCCGTCTTTTTTTGAACTTCGCGGCGAAGTTTATATGTCAAACAAAGATTTTCAGGATATAAACAAGAATATAGAAGCCGCAGAAGGCGATAAATTCTCAAACCCGAGAAATGCCGCAGCCGGCAGCTTAAGGCAAAAAGATCCCCGAATTACCGCAGAACGAAAACTCCGTTTTTTTGTCCATTCTTTCGGAAAAATTGAAGGATTGTCATCGGAACTTTTGCTCCAAAAAACAGCCGGCAAATCCAAATTTCCTTTTAAATCCCATTCGGATTTTTTACAATACTGCCTGCAATGCGGATTCCTGCTGCAAAACGATATCGCCGTTTTAAATTCATATGACGAAATAGCTCAATACATAGAAACAATGACGGTTAAAAGGGAAACTCTTCCTTATGAAATAGACGGGCTCGTTATCAAAGTCAATTCCCAAGAATTACAATCGCAGCTGGGATACACAAACAAAAGTCCGCGCTGGGCTATAGCTTACAAATTTGCGGCAAAACAGGCTGCGACGACGCTAAATAAAATACGCGTTCAGGTTGGGCGCACCGGCATAATAACTCCGTCGGCCGTCTTAGAACCTGTCCGTCTTGCCGGCGTTACAATATCGCATGCCACTCTTCACAATTTTGAAGAGATTGAAAGGCTCGATATAAATGAAGGCGATCTGGTCTTAATAGAAAGAGCGGGCGACGTTATACCTAAAATCGTCAAAGTGTCCAAAAAAAACAGCATAGGCTGTTTTAAGCCGCCGCAAAAATGTCCTTCATGCAATTGCGAAATAATAAAAGAAAACGACGACGAGGTCGCATACAGATGCGTAAATCCCGAATGTCCGGCGCAATTTAAACGCCATTTACTGCATTTTGTCGGAAGAAACGCTATGGACATAGAAGGTTTCGGACAAGCCGTAATAGACCAGCTGCTAAAAAGAAATAAACTAAAGGCTCTTTCCGATATTTACGCTTTAAAATACGACGATCTGATAGATTTAGAGCTCTTTAAAGATAAAAAAGCCGCCAACCTTTTAAACGCAATAAATGAAAGCAAAAAGCAGCCGCTTACAAGACTTTTATTTGCTTTGGGAATAAGGCATATAGGCGAAAAAGTTTCTGAAATTATAGCCAAACGCTTTGAAACAATAGAAAATATTTTTAACGCCTCTATCGACGATTTTACAAAAATCAACGAAGTCGGAGAAATTTTAGCCGTATCGCTGAAAGAATTTTTTGAAAGACCGGAAGTTAAACGCACGATAGATTCTTTAAAAAACGCCGGAGTCAATACAAAGCAGCCAAAAGAACAAAAAGCCGGAGCGCAATTTGAAAACAAAATTTTCGTTTTAACCGGCGAACTTTCCAAATATTCAAGAGACGAAGCAAGCGCAATAATAAAATCTCTCGGAGGGAAAACTTCATCGTCGGTAAGCAAAAAAACGGATTATGTTTTAGCCGGCGCAAATCCGGGAAGCAAGTTAAACAAAGCCAAAGAATCAGGCGTTAAAATATTAGACGAGGCGGAATTTGAAAAACTGATCAACGAACAATAATAAAAGGCAAATGCGTTTAAAACGGGACTATAAAATGAAAAGTATTGAAATTCTTTACCAAGACTCAAATATCGTCGTTATCAACAAACCTTCCGGCGTTTTGGTTATACCGGACCGCCATACTTATGAAAACAAAACGCTCGTCGGAATATTAAAAAAACAGCTCGGACAAAAAATTTGGGTAGTGCATCGCATAGACCGCGAAACTACCGGAGTTGTGGTTTTTGCCAAAAACGCCCAAGCGCATAAACGCCTGAGCATGCAGTTTGAACATTCTCAGGTGTCAAAAAAATATATCGCTTTGCTTTCGGGAGTTATTGAAGACGAAGAAGCGCAGATAAATAAGCCTGTTTTGGTTTCTGACAGCCGCGTTGAAATAGACCCGTCGGGAAAAGAATCAATAACGGATTACAAAGTTTTGGAACGTTTTAAAGGATATACTCTCGTGCAGGCAATCCCTAAAACAGGCCGCAGACATCAGATAAGAATACACTTTTGGAGTTTAGGACATCCTCTGGCCATAGACAAAGACTACGGCTCGGGTCAGCCTATTTTATTATCGCAGATAAAACGCAATTACAAAGAAAAATCAACGCGCCAAGAAAAGCCTTTAATAGACAGATTAACTCTTCATGCGGCTCAATTGACGCTGACGCTTCCTGATTGTCAGGAAGAAAGAGACTTCGTCTCTGATTCCGACAACAAAACAAAAACTTTCGCAGCTCCCCTGCCCAAAGACTTTGAAATCGCATTAAAACAACTTAGAAAATACGGAAAATGAGCAAATGCATTAAAATATTTTTGAGTAAACGTGTAACACAGGCTTCGCCTGTTTTATGAAATACAGCCAGTGTCTTTGTTTGTGCCTGTCATTCCCATGAAAATGGGACAGGCTTCGCCTGTTTTATGAAATACAGCCAGTGTTTTTGTTTGTGTCTGTCATTCCCATGAAAATGGGACAGGCTTCGCCTGTTTTATGAAAACACAGGCAGTGTCTGTTTTATCAATCGTTTTTCAAGGTCTGTCATTCCCATGAAAATGGGAATCCATGTTTAATATTAATGCTGTTAACATTATTTCTTTTAAAAACGCAATGTAAACAGACTTCGTCTGACAGAATTTTTTAGTAAACGTGGATTCCCGCTTTCGCGGGAATGACAACATAGGTACAAGCTGTCTTTTCATAAAACAGACGAAGTCTGGGGTGCAGGCTGCTTAGGAAGAAAAAATATTAACAACGCGGGAATGACAAAACACAGCCGAAGTCTGTCATTCCCATGAAAATGGGAATCCATGTTTAATATTAATGCTGTTAACATTATTTCTTTTAAAAACGCAATGTAAAAAGATTTTTTTAGCAAACATGGATTCCCACCCGATAGAAACACTCGGGCGCAGGCTGCTAAGGAAGAACAAATATTAAAAACGCGGGAATGACAAACTGAAAGACGACAGGCTTCGCCTGTTTTATGGAATACGGACTGTGTCTGCAGACTTCGTCTGTTTTGTTTGTGCCTGTCATTCCCATGAAAATGGGAATCCATGTTTAATATTAATATAGCTTCTAACATTATTTCTTTTCAGACTGTGTCTGTTTTTATAAAACAGCCGAAGGCTGTAAAAAGAATTTTTTAGCAAACTTGGATTCCCGCTTTCGCGGGAATGACAACATAGGTACTGCGTTTGTTTTTATAAAACAGCCGAAGGCTGTCTGACAGAATTTTTTAGCAAACTTTTTATTTGAATTTATATATAATGAAATAAAAATAAAAGAGGTTTTTATATGGCTCAAAACAGCGATTTAAAGGATGTGTTTTCGTCTAAGTGGGGATTTATTTTGGCTTGCGCAGGCTCTGCGGTGGGCATGGGAAATATATGGCTTTTTCCTTACCGCGCGGGCGAACTTGGCGGCGCCGCTTTTTTAATTCCCTATATTATCTGCGTAATAGTTTTGGGGTTTATCGCCATAATAGGCGAAATTTCAATCGGAAGATTGACGGGAACAGGGCCTGTCGGAGCTTTTAAAAAAGTTATGCGGCTGCGCGGCAAAAACGGCAAAATCGGCGAGTATTTAGGCTGGATTGCGGTTATTGTGGTTTTTATTATAGCCTTAGGATATACGGTTATAGTGGCGTGGGTAATTCGTTTTCTTTTCGGCGCATTTTCAGGCGCGTCTTTCTACTCTGCCGACAGTTCCATGTATTTTGAATTGATCACAAACGGCGGCGGCATTATATTTTGGATTTTTATCACGCTGCTGCTTGTCGTATTTTCAATGGCAAGAGGCGTTGAAAAAGGCATAGAACAAATAAGCAAAGTTTTAATGCCCGCATTTATTTTATTGTTTTTAGTTTTGGCCGTAAGAGTCGCATTTTTAGAAAATGCGTCGCAGGGCTATAAATATCTGCTGCTTCCCCGATGGGAGTTTCTGTTTAATCCGAAAACATGGATACTCGCTTTAGGGCAGGCTTTTTATTCTCTTTCAATTTTCGGTTCCATTATGATCGTTTTCGGATCATATGCGCAAAAAAGCGAAAATATTATATCTTCGGCAAAAAACATCGTTATTATCGACACAATCTCGTCTATAATCGCCTCGCTTGTAATAATTCCGGCAGTTTTTGCTTTCGGCAAAAACATAAGCGCCGGACCTTCGCTTATGTTTATAACAATGCCCGATATTTTTAAAACTTTGCCGTTTGGCCAAATATTTATGATCATATTTTTTACGGCGGTATTTTTTGCGGCTATCACTTCTTTAATAAGCATTTTAGAAGTCGTCATAGAAACGCTTCAAAACAGATTCAATATGAAGCGTTCTTACGCCTTAGTTTTAACCGCCGCGCTTATTATGATTCTCAACTTGTTTATAAAAGGGAATATATCGGGTTTTATGGATTTGCTTGAAATACATTTCGTTCCGTTTTGCGCGTTAATGGCCGGAATTTTCGTTTTCTGGATTTTACCGCCGCAGCATTTAATAAAAGAAATTCAAAGCGGAAGAACAAAACCCGCGCCCAAATGGCTGCTTGCGGCAGGCCGGTACGTCTTTTGTCCGCTTATTATAATTTTGTACGTATTAAATATTTTACACGCCGCAAAATAGCGCAAAGAACCGCGTTCTTTTTGATTTTAAAAAAATATTTTTCTTTAGACAAAACATGCGGGCGCTAAAAACCAAAAAAGAAAAAAGTTTTTTTACCGACGAGAAATTGCGGCGCAAAAAAATTCCGCTGTTAATCCAAAGTTAAAATCGGACTATTACAAAGTTAAAAGTGGACTATGGTTACCAGTGTTTTTGAACTTCCAAAAACACTGGTTTTAAATAAATAAGGATTAAAAATGAATGCCTT
>JAISRM010000120.1 GCA_031273645.1 Endomicrobium sp. | reverse complement strand
TAAAGACGAGCCTTATGTTCTTATGTGGGTTTTGGGAAATGAAAATAATTACGGAACCGTAGGCACAATGGGCGTATTTGCAGGAACGAGCAATCAGGCTCAAAAACAGCCCGACGCTTATTATTCTTTTGTAAACGAATGCGCAAAACTTATTAAATCGATTGATCCGCAGCAAAGACCTGTGGCGATATGCAACGGTGATACTTATCTTATGGATTATTGCGCCAAAAACGCCCCCGAACTTGATATATACGGAGCAAACGCCTACAGAGGCGAACAGGGTTTCGGCCCTTTGTGGAAAGACGTAATGAACGAATATGAAAAACCCGTAATAGTAACTGAGTTCGGATGTCCGGCTTATGCAAAAGACTGGCCGGCCGCAAGAGCGGAAGCAGGGCAGGCTGTTTATCATAAAGCTTCGTGGAACGATCTTGAAGATAATATAGCCGGAGTGGAAAACGGAACGGGAAACGCTTTAGGCGCGGTTATATTTGAATGGGTTGACGAATGGTGGAAGGCCGGTCCTCCGCCTGAATTTGATCCTTCTGCTCACGACGTTACGACGCAGTGGATGGGACCTTTTCTTGACGGCGGAGCTTATGAAGAGTGGTTTGGCATAACGTCGCAGGGCGACGGCAAGGACAGTCCTTTTAAGCGCGAATTGAGATCTTCGTATTTTACATATAAAGATATGTGGAAAAAATACAGGAAAAATTAAATGCCGCAAGAAAATGTTTTCAGGCATATTTTCTATAGAGCGGCGTTTATTATTGTTTTGTTTCTTCTATCGGCTGTTTTAAGCGCCGAAGCGGCGGTCGTTAAAGTATTAAAGTCAAATAACGGCTGGAAGCTTAGCGTCGATGACCAAGATTATTTTATAAAAGGCATAGAATATTCGGCCGATACTATCGGAGAATATCCGGAGTCAAACGACTGGATGCATTCTGATTTAAACAATAACGGAAAAATCGACGGACCTTACGATTCGTGGATAGATTATGACAGAGATAATTTTCAGTCTCCGGACGAGCATACAACCGGAGATTTTGCTCTTTTAAAAGCTATGGGCTGCAATACTATAAGAATTTATCATTCTGAAAAAGTAAATAAAGAATTGCTGCGCGATCTTTATAAAAATTACGGCATAAGAGTTATAATGGGTAATTTTTTCGGAGCTTATACCAAAGGCAGCGGAGCAGATTGGCATGACGGAACCGATTACTCAAACCCTCTTCATAAATACAGAATGAAAGAAAGCGTAAGAAAAATGGTCAACGAACATAAAGACGAGCCTTATGTTCTTATGTGGATGCTCGGAAACGAAAACGATTCTCCGGGCTCGGAAGCAAATTCAACTAAGACAAATACAAATGCCTATAAAAATCCGCAGGCTTTTGCTTCTTTTTTAAACGAGACGGCCGAGATGATTAAAACAATGGATAAAAATCATCCGGTAGGCGTATGCAATGCGACCACAAAGTTTTTGCCTTATTATAAAAAATACGCTCCCGCTATAGATATACTCGGTTTTAACCAATACAGCGGTCCTTACGGGTTTGGCGTTTTGTGGAATGCCGTTAAAAACGGATACGACAGACCGATAATCATAACTGAATATGGCTGCGATTCGTACAATTCGTTAAAATCCCACGAGGACGAAGAGTATCAGTCAAAATATCATACGGCGGCATGGAAAGATATAGAAAACAACAGCTATTGGGGAAAAGGGCGGGGAAATTCTTTGGGCGGGGTAGTATATTCATGGATGGACAAATGGTGGCTTTCCGGATCTCCCAGAGTTCACGATACTTTGCTTGGCGCATGGAAAGGACCGGTAAACGACGGTCTTTTTAACGATGAATGGCTTGGAATAGTTTCGCAGGGAAACGGCAAAAACAGCCCTTTTCAAAGACAGCTTAAAGCAGTTTATTATACTTATCAGGAAGAACTTTGGAACCCGTTAAACGACATAACTAAAAAAGAATAACCGCTATAAGCGCAAGAGTCAGCGCGCTTGCAGCCGCGCAGACACTGTCTGTTTTTAATATTTGTTTTTCCTAAGCAGCCTGCGCCCGAATGTTTTTATCGGGTGGGACAGACTTCGTCTGTTTGATAGAATAACGGCTTGTGTCCGTGTTGTCATTCCCATTCTGTTTTTTGTCATTCCCGCGTTGTTAATATTTGTTTTTCCTAAGCAGCCTGCGCCCGAATGTTTTTATCGGGTGGGAATCCAAGTTTGCTAAAAAATTCTTTTTACATTGCGTCTTTAAAAAGAAATAATGCCAGAAACTATATTTATATTAAAAATGGATTCCCGTTTTCACGGGAATGACAGGCGAAAATAAAACAAACGAAGTCTGCGTCTTAGAATGTCTCAAAGTTTGTCATCAATCCACATAAAAACTTTTGCAACGGACTGCGTCCGGTTTGTCATTCCCGCGAAAGCGGGAATCCATGTTTGCTGAAAAATTCTTTTTACATTGCGTCTTTAAAAAGAAATAATGCCAGAAACTATATTTATATTAAAAATGGATTCCCGTTTTCACGGGAATGACAGACACAA
>JAISRM010000111.1 GCA_031273645.1 Endomicrobium sp. | reverse complement strand
CATTAGCCCTCCCTCTTTTTAATGATAATTATAAATCGGTTATTGTTCCTACGGCATATCCTGCGGCCTCAACGGCTTTTTTAAGCGTCTCGTCGCTTATCTCTTTTGAAAGAACAACTTCAGCGCAATTAGACTCTAAATTTACGGTCGCCGAAACTCCCTGCAGCAAATTTAACGCGCGTTCAACCCTTGCTTTGCAATGAGAGCAAGACATTCCTGAAACGGCAATAATTTTTTTATTCAATCAGCCCCCCGCGTTTTTAAAACTGCAATACGGAAAATAACGTCAGATGAAATTTGATTTTATCCTTTAAAAAATCTGAGCCTTAGAGAATTAGTCACCACAAAAAGAGACGAAAGGCTCATCGCCGCAGCCGCAAACATGGGATTGAGTTTAATTGCAAAAAACGGATAAAGAACGCCTGCGGCAAGAGGAATTCCGATTATATTATAAAAAAACGCCCAGAACAAATTCTGTTTGATATTTTTTATAGTCGCTTTAGAAAGTTTGTAAGCCGTCGCTATATCGTTTAAATCGTTCTTAGCAAGCACGATATCGGCGCTTTCCATGGCAATATCGGTTCCGGCTCCCAGCGCAATACCTACGTCTGCTCTGATAAGAGCAGGCGCATCGTTAATGCCGTCTCCGGCCATTATCACTTTTTCCCCTTTACTTTGAAAATCAGCCACAATTTTTTCTTTTTCATCGGGCAAAACCTGCGATATAACTGTTTCAATGCCGGCTTTTGCGGCTATGGATTTGGCCGTAGCGGAATTATCTCCTGTAAGCAAAACCGTTTTAAGACCGTAATCTTGCATTTTCTTAACAGCCGCAACTCCGCTTTCCTTTATAATATCGGCTATAAAAATAATTCCTAAAAAAGTTCCGTCAAGCGCAAAATAAACGGCAATATCGCCGTCTTCAAAAGATTGTTTTGCAAAATCAGCCGGCAAGTTTATTTCAATTGCGCGCGACTCAATAAATTTTTTATTTCCCGCCAAAACCGTTTTTCCGTCAACAATAGCGCTTATGCCGCCGTTGAGGATCTTAAAATCGGACGCTTTTTTTAAATTTATATTCATTTGCCGCGCTTTTCTCATGATCGCCTCGGCTAAAGGATGCGAAGAAAAACTTTCTGAAGAAGCCGCCGTTAAAAGTAATTCCTCTTGAGTTGCAGGTTTACAAGGATATAAGGCCGTAACCGACGGCTTTGACTGGGTAAGAGTTCCGGTTTTGTCAAGAATAAGAACGGTCGCTTTATTAAGAGTTTCTAAGACTTGCGAATTTTTAAACAATATCTGGTTTTCTGCCGCTTTGCCGGCCGCAGCCATAATTGCGATCGGAGTGGCAAGCCCCAAAGCGCACGGACAGCTTATCACTAAAACGGATATCGCGCATGACAACGCAAATTCCGCCGACGCCCCGCTTATAAGCCACAATATTGCAGTAATTGCCGAAACAGTAATAATTACCGGCACAAAAAACGCGCTTACCTTATCTGCAAGTCTTGACATTCCGGTTTTTCCGCTGCCGGCTTCCTGCGCAAGCTGTATGATTTTTGCAAGAAGAGTATCGTCTCCGACTTTTAAAGCTTTCATTTTAAAATATCCGTCTCTGCTCAAAGTTCCCGCCGACACTGCGTCGTTTAAAGATTTATCGCGCGCAATGCTTTCTCCGGTCATAGCAGACTCGTCTATCGAAGCCGCCCCTTCTGTTATAATGCCGTCTGCGGGAACAAAACTTCCGGCTTTAACTATAATAATGTCTCCTTCTTTCACGTCTTTTAAATCTCTTTTCTGCTCGACGCCGTCTATTTCAACGAACGCCGTTTTTGGAGCAAGTTCCATAAGTTTTAAAACCGCATCGTTTGTTTTTCTTTTAGAACGGCTCTCCAAATATTTGCCGGCGGTTATAAAAGTAAGAATAGTGCCGGCGGATTCAAAATATAAATCCGTTTGAAATGCGTTTACAAGCTCGAGATCTCCTATAAGCAAACAATGCCATATGTGTATAATAGCGTATATTCCGTAAATTAAAGAAGCCGACGCCCCTATGGCTATAAGCGTGTCCATTGTAGGAAAACCTTTCAATAAAGATTTAAAACCTTTATGAAAATAATTTCTGTTTACAAAAGAAATGCAAAGAGCAAAAAACAGCTGAAGGCCCGCAAAAAACAAAGAGTTATTTATTCCGCGCAAAAAATGAGGAAGAGGAAGCCCGGCCATATGCCCCATAGAAACGTAAAGAAGAGGAATTAAAAAGATAACGGATAATATCAGCCGTTTTTTCATCGCCTCATCCACATATTGCTCAGACGCGCCGCCGCCGGACACAGCCGCGCCGTAACCGGCGTTTTCAACGGCTTTGATTATATCGCAGGAAGCAATTTGCGATCCGTCGTATTCGACGTTCATCTCGTTTTTGACAAGATTAACCGAAACGGCTTTCACGGGTTTTAAATTTCTAACGGATTTTTCAACGTGTCCGGCGCAAACCGCGCACGACATTCCGCTTATCAGATATTTTTCTTTCATGGGTAAAATTATAGCAATACCCCGCAGGGGTGTCAAGTATCCCGCAGTATTTGCGAAAATAAAAGGAAGATCAAAGAAAAGAATAAATTTGCAAAGAAGTTAAGCAATAAGCGCGTATTATTTTTATTTCGGAGGAAATAGAGACGAAAGCGACGACACGGACGAGAGTTTAAGTTCTTTTTCTTTTTTTTCTATCAATTTTTTTAAAACGTTGTTTTGCTTGGCAAGCTCCGACAGCTTTAAATCGAGTTCTTTTTGAAGGTTTGCGGCGTATTTGTCTGATTCGCCCTGCAAAACTTTCTTTTGGCTTTCGACATAGTGAGTTACTTCCTGTCGTATTTTAACTTTAACGTCTCCGACAGCCGAGTTTAATATAGCCGAAAATTTTGCAGATAACAGTTTGTCTATGTCGGAAGAAAAAGAAAAAGACTCGCCGGAGTTTTGCGTAATTGAAATTCCCGCTTTTACGTTAACCGAATTTATTCCTTCCCACAAAGAAACCAAATGCTTTGATATTTTCTTATCTATATCGTCAAAATTTTTATTTTCCGCATTATAAGTTACTGACGTTATTTTTATGCCGACATTAGAAATAAAATCGGAGCCCGCAAGGCTAAAATCCGCGCTGAAAGAAGCTTTTGCATTGTCAAAAGAAGGAGTGTAGTCGGTTTGCGGTATTCCTAAACGTTTGGCATTTATGCCGTCTATTTCAAAAGAAATCGTATCTTTTGCAGTATCCGTCAAACGATCAAAAGAACCGGACACTTTCATAGTTTGAAGCGGATCGCTTCCTTCTATGTCAAACGCCGCGGGTTTTCCCATATAATTTTGATCTGTTGAAATATTTCCGGCTCTGCCCTTAAAAGACACGGGAACGCCTGTTTTTCCTTCGCCGCCTGAAGTTCCGGAAATTGAAACGTTTACAATAAGAATCGAGGGAAGAACGGATTTTAAAGGATATGAAATGTCGCGGCCTTTAATTCTTTCCTTTTCCTGAAGGCTCTTTTTCTCTTCTTTAGATTTTTCGGGCATATATTTTCTTATAATATTTAAATAATGAAATACTTTATCTGCTCGGGAAACCCATAGTCCGCCAAAAAGCATTCTGCTTACGTTTTTAAAATCAAGCGACGGAATAGAGAGTTTGGAAGAGATATTATCGACGTCGCCGCTTATTACAGAGTTTATGTCTTTGAAAGCGTTTTTTGATCCTTTGGCGTCTTTAAGCAGAGAGTCTTTTATATTTTTCAACTCGCCGTAAGTTTCTTCCAGCCGCTTTTTTTCATCTTTAATTTCTGATAGCGTTTTTGCAAGAATTTTAATATCGGCAGGAGTTTTAACGCTTATTTTTGAAATTTTATCGGCTAAAGCGGAAACTTCTTCAACGAGTTTTTTTACGTCATGATCGTTAATGCTTTTTGCGTAAGAATCGTATTTGCCGGTAAGCTCAACGTAATAATTTTGCACTTTTGACACAGACTGTATGCCCGTCATGTCGATTACGCTCTGAGGAGAAAAATCTTTTATCTGCGCCTGAATTTTGTTAAATTCCGCAACGCTTGGAAAAGAATTAAACTCTTTGACCGACTGCTCTTTTAACTGCGACATGGCTTTTTGCGCAAACGAAGGCTTTCCGTCGTCTTTTTCTTTTTTCTGTTTTTTGGGAGGCAGTTTTGCAGAAGTTTTTCTTGCAGTCGCCCACTTTATGCCTTCAACGCTCATATTGTCTATTATCACTTTTTTTGACAAAAGAGGAATAAAACGGACTTTAAAATTTATATTGTCTATATCGACGAGATTTTTAAATTCTTCATCTTTATCGCCTATTTTTAAAACGTTAACGTTAACCGTAAAATTTTTAAACGACGTCTTTACATTTGCTATTTCAACTTTTGCGCCAAAAACCGATTCGCCGGCTGAAATAAAAACTTTTTTAAGATAAACGTCAAGATAAAAAATTATAAAAACAAAAATTAAAGTTAAAATTATCAGAAGCGGAATCAAAAAAGCGGTTCTAAAGATTTTCATTTTCTCTCCGGTTGCGCAGGCAAAAAACAATAATTAATAATAAAAACGGTTAAAACAAACCTTTGTAAAGCGGCGCATTATTTAATAAATTTAGCCGACAAAGAGCCTGCCGTAAGCAATTTCATTATGCGCCATTTTAAAACCTTTTGCCTAAGATTTGCCCTGTAATAGCGCGTAAATTTTATAGCCGCAAAAAATACCGGCGCGCAAAATAAAATTGAAAGCGCGAAATTTCCCATTACGACGGTATTGTAAAATTTGCTAAAAGGAACAACCGGCAAATTATAAAGAAAAGTCCATAAAGGAATCAATGCTTGCGCATTTAATATAAAATAGCCTATTTTATCTGCAAGCGGGTCAATTATAAGGCCGGCTGCCGCAAAAAAAGCCGCGCAGGCAAAAGCCGAGCCTATATTCACCCTTAATATCATTATAAATAAAAAAATTATAAGTTTTGGGACAAAGCCGGGAATCAAGCCGAAAAAAATTCCGATAACGGCTCCGCAAGCTATGCAATAAGGCGACGCGTCTGTGTTTAAAACCGCCAATACGCTTTTTAACATTTTTATCAAAAACATTCGTCCCCCGTTTAAGAAGCCTTAAAAAAAGCGGAAAAGTTAAATATCTGCAGGCGCGGCGTTAAAAGAAGCTCCCGCAAAACTTTTAAAACTGCGCATATAATCTTCTTTATAAAACTATCTGCGCTATTTCCGACGGTTTTTGTATTAAAAAATCAGGCTTAAATTCGGCAATTTGTCCGGCGGTAGAATACCCGTACATTACTGCCGCGCACGCTACGCCGGCAGATTTTGCAGCCTTAAAATCGTTGGCGCTGTCGCCTATCATTATAGTTTTAGCGGCGCTGATTCCGGAATTTTTTACTAAATCAAGTATTGGCTGGGGATCGGGCTTTTTTACCCCGATGGTATCGCCGCCCCAAACATATGAAAAATATTTTAAAATACCGAGCCTCTCTAAAATTTCGCGTGAAAAAATTTCCGTTTTATTTGAAAGAACGGCTTTTTTAACGTCTTTCAAATCGTCCAACATTTCCGTAATGCCGCCGTAAGCCTTTGTGGTGTCCGTCAGACATTTTGCATAATAAAACTTAAACCTTTCAACTGCGTCGTCGGCGCAGACTTTTCCGTTTCCGCAGGGAACAGATCTTTCAATAAGAGATTTTATGCCGCTTCCTAAAAAAGATCGCACCTGCCCTATAGAAAGAGGAGCAAAATTAAATTCTTTTCTTACGCTGTTAACAGCCGACGTTATATCTCTTTGGGAATCTACAAGCGTTCCGTCAAGATCAAAAATAACAAAATCGTACATTTAAAAACCTTTTTAATAGACTTGAGTTTAATAAGGCCGGAAAGCCCGAAAACAACAATTGTTGCGGATATCTCTTGTATTTTTGTATTTGCAAAATTTTAAATGAACATCCGCGCGGCAAAGCGGTTAACTGATTTTTAAAACTTGCAGCCTTCGGCTGTTTTTATACGGGTGGGAATCCACGTTTGCTAAAAAATTCTGTCAGACAAAGTCTGTTTACAGCCTTCGGCTGTTTTATACAAACAGACGCAGTCTGGTTTGTCATTCCCGCGTTTTTTATATTTGTTCTTCCTTAGCAGCCTGCGCCCGAATGTTTTTATCGGGTGGGAATCCATGTTTACTAAAAAATTATTTTTACATTGCGTTTTTAGTTTGTCATTCCCGCGAAAGCGGGAATCCATGTTTACTAAAAAATTATTTTTACATCTCGTTTTTAAAAGAAATAATGTTAGAAAATTATTAATATTAAAAATGGATTCCCATTTTCATGGGAATGACAGACACAAACAAAACAAACATTGAAAAACGATTGATAAAACTGACACTATCTGTATTCCATAAAACAGACCCAGTCTGGTTTGTCATTCCCGCGTTTTTTATATTTGTTCTTCCTAAGCAGCCTGCGCCCGAATGTTTTTATCGGGTGGGAATCCATGTTTGCTAAAAAATTATTTTTACATCTCGTTTTTAAAAGAAATAATGTTAGAAACTATATTAATATTAAACATGGATTCCCATTTTCATGGGAATGATAGACCTTGAAAAAACGATTGACTAAACAGACTTCGTCTGTGTTCCATAAAACAGTCGAAGCCTATCCCGCGTTTTTTATATTTGTTCTTCCTAAGCAGCCTGCGCCCGAATGTTTTTATCGGGTGGGAATCCCCTTTTACTAAAAAATTCTTCTTACATCTCGTTTTTAGTTTGTCATTCCCGCGAAAGCGGGAATCCATTTTTGCTAAAAAATTCTTCTTACCTTGCGTCTTTA
>JAISRM010000039.1 GCA_031273645.1 Endomicrobium sp. | reverse complement strand
TTTTTAATATTAATACAGTTTTTAACATTATTTCTTTTAAAAACAAAATGTAAAAAGATTTTTTTAGTAAACATGGATTCCCATTTTCATGGGAATGACAAACTGAAAGACGACAGGCTTCGCCTGTTTTATGAACACAGACGAAGTCTGTTAAAAATACAGTCGAAGACTGGAGACAGTAAAATATATGAATAAAAATTTTGATAAAAAGTTTAAAACAGCTTCGCCAAAAGCGTCGTCAAAAAACAGTCGAAGACTGGCTGTTCTTTTTGATATGGACGGGATTATAGTGGATTCTATGCCGTACCATTTTATATCGTGGTTTGAAGTTTTAAGAAAATATAATGTCAGGGTCGCTCCGGCCGATATTTTTGCTATGGAAGGCGCTAAGTGGGATAAAGTTATACGTTTTGCTTTCAAACGCGAAGGCAAACCTCTTTCCGAAAAAACGGCGCGCAAAATATTTTTAAACAGGCAGAAACTTTTTGCAAAATATTTTAAACGCTATATTTTTGACGGCGTTACCGATATAATAAAATTATTAAAAAATCGCGGTTTTTTAATAGGGCTGGTAACCGGTTCTTCGCTTGAAGAAGCAAAAAAAATGCTTCCTAAAGAAATATATTCTCTTTTTGACACAAAAGTTGCCGGCGATATGGTAAAAAAGGGAAAACCTTTTCCTGACTCGTATCTTCTTGCGGCAAAAAAGCTCTCTCTTAACCCGCGCAGCTGTTTTGTTATAGAAAACGCTCCTTACGGAATCAGGGCGGCAAAAGCCGCAGGCATGTATTGCGTTGTTATAACTACAAGCCTTTCTAAAGAATATTTGAGCGAAGCAGACAAAATTTATAACAGCCATGCCGAACTTTTAAAACATCTTATGAAACAACCGCATCGGCGCGGCAAATTTTAGGACATGGGTGAATAATAAACAATGAACTTTATAAAAAGTAAAATTTATATTTTTGCCGTAATTTTTCTGGCTGTCATATCGTTGTCGTTATATTTAAAAACCGTCAATAACGATTTTATAAATCTCGACGATCTGTCTTTAATTTACGACGGCAAACAGCGCCCTTATAAACTTGATTTTAAATCCGTTAAAAGATATTTCAGCGAAGGCAAACTGCAATTATACCATCCGCTTGTAAACATATCTTTCGGCATTGACGCCGCGATATCAGGCGGCAAAGCAACCCCTTACGTTTTTCATGCGACAAACGTCGTTTTGCATGTGTGGAACGTGCTTTTGGTGCTGCTTTTATTTTATTTGATTACCAAAAGTATGAAAACGGCCTTTTTTGTAACTTTACTGTTTGCTCTGTTTCCGACAAACGTTGAAGACGTGGCATGGGTGTCGGCCAGAAAAGATCTGTTAAGCTCTTTTTTCTATATGTTAGGATTTATTTTTTATGTTTTGTATGCGCGCAACGGTAAATATAAAATAGCTCCTTATTGTTTTTCTCTTTTGTTTACCGCGGCGGCCATGTATTCTAAACCGATGGTCGTAACTCTTCCTTTTATGTTTATTCTTTACGATTACGCGTTTAAAAACGAAATTAAAATAAAAGATAAAGCGGCTTTTTTTGTTCTGATAGGTCTTTTTGTTTTGATAACGATTTTTGCAAGAGATTTTTCTTTAGAAGAACTGTTAATGAAAAACGCGACCGGCAGCTTAAAAGCGGTTTTTCTGCAATACTCTTTTTATATAGTTAAATTCTTTTTACCGTTAAATTTGTCTTACGTTTATCCTTCTGGGGTTGAAGCTTTTCCTTTTTATAAAACCGCCGCATTTTTTGTCTATCCTTTAACGGTTTTTGCGTTAATATGGAGTTTTATTAAAAAAAGAAAAGCCGTGTTTTTTGGGATAATGTTTTTTTCAATTTCTATACTTCCGGTTTTAAATATCATCCGGTTTGGTTTAGGAATTCCGGCTGACAGATATACATATATTCCATATCTTGGCTTATTTTTCTGCGCGGTTATAACGGTAACGAAAATCATTAAAATTACAAACAGCAAATTAATTGAAAAATCAATGTATTTTGCCATTTTTATTCTTTTTTTGGTTATGGCTGTATATACTAATAACAGGGTTTTGCTGTGGGGCGATATTGAAACTTTATCAGAATATTCAGTTAGAAAATACACGCAGATAAACCCTATACCGCAAAGCATGTTTGTCGGGGAACTTATAAGAAAAGGCAAGTACGAAGAAGCGCAGCAGTACAGTCTTGCTTTTCTTGAGAAAGACCCTTTAGACGCAGACGCTTATTTTAATCTTGCAATTATCAACATGCACAAAGGCGATTATAAAGAAGCTCTGCGCAATATTAACGATGCGATAAGATTTAACAAACAGTACGAAAAAACTGAAATATTATACTTTTTCCGCTCAAAAGTTTATGCTTTAGGGGGCAATCTCACGCTTGCTATTGAAAATCTTGATTATTTGTATGCAATGAAAAGAGATCCTGGCATATTTTTGATAAAAGCGGGCATATACGAATATTATAATATGTATGCTTATGCCATACAGGAACTGCAAAAATTTTTATCTGTTTATCCCACCCATAGATTTGCCTATAATGAAAAACAAAGGCTTGAACGGGAATTTAAAGAATACGTTAAATACGGATATGTAAAAAATAAACCGGCCACAATAAAGTTTTTTAATTAGCAGGCTTCGCCTGCAGGCTGCGCCTGTTTTATGAACACGACACAGTCTGTTTTGTTTGTGCCTGTCGTTTTTACAAGGTTTGTCATTCCCATGAAAATGGGACAGGCTTCGCCTGTTTTATGGGATTGGCGGTCAGTGTCTGTTTTGTTTGTGTCTGTCGTTTTTACAAGGTTTGTCATTCCCGCGAAAGCGGGAATCCATGTTTAATATTAATAATAGTCTCTAACATTATTTCTTTTCAGTCTTCGTCTGTTTTTATAAAACAGCCGAAGGCTGTCTGAGAGAATTTTTTAGCAAACATGGATTCCCACCCGATAAAAACATTTGGGCGCAGGCTGCTAAGGAATAAAAAATATTAAAAACGCGGGAATGACAAAAACACAGACGAAGTCTGTCCCATGAAAACGGGAATCCATGTTTAATATTAATATAGCCTCTAACATTATTTCTTTTAAAAACGCGGGAATTGACAAACTTAAAAGCAGACGAAGTCTGCGGACACAGGCCGTACCATAAAACAGACGAAGTCTGTTTGGAATTTATAAAAAAATGAACAATTTGCTGCTTATCAATCCTCCGGTATATGATTTTGCCGCTTTTGACCTTTGGTCTAAACCGCTTGGGCTTCTATATTTAACTTCTATACTTCAAAAACAGGGCAGCGAAGTTACTTTGTTAGATTATATGGACAGAAATTTTTTAGAAAATTGCGATAATTTTGAACAAAACAAAGTTTCTGCTAATAAAAATTTTATACAAAAATCAAATGAATACGGCTGCGGACATTATATTAAAACCCGCGTTCAAAAACCCGACATTTTAAAAAATATTCCCCGCTATTATTGCCGTTACGGTTTGCCTAAAGAATTTGCTTATAACCGCTTAAAAGAGTTTGCCTGCAAAGAGTTTGCCGGCAAAAAGTTTGATTTAATTATTGTAACTTCTATCATGACATATTGGTATTTAGGCGTTTTTGAGGCTATTGAAACTGTTAAAAATATTTTTCCCGATGTTCCGGTTGTTCTTGGCGGGGCATACGCGACGCTTTGTTTTGAGCATGCGCAAAAAAGCGGTGCAGATATTGTTTTAAAAGGAAATTTAAGCGCTTTAAACGATGTTTTTAAACTTAAAAACATAAAAGCCGCAATTCCCTGCGATTTTAAAGATTACCCCATACCTTATTACCCTCCAAATCAAAATACGCAATATGCCGTTTTGCGTATTTCACAAGGATGTCCGTTTCGCTGCGCATATTGCGCGCAGGATATATTGACAGGAGGCAAATACTATGTTAAATCTTGCGAAACGGTTTTCAACGAGATAAAAAATTTTGCCCAAAAAGGAATAAAAAACATAGTTTTTTATGATGACGCTCTGCTTTACAATGCGGATAATGTTATTAAACCTCTTTTAAGAAAAATAATTTCGGCAAATTTGAAACTAAACATTCATACGCCAAACGGCTTGCATTTAAGATATTTAGATTTAGAACTTGCCCGCTTAATGAAACAGGCAAATTTTATTTCTCCGCGTTTTAGCCTTGAAACCGTTAACCCTTCAATACAAAAAAATACCGGCGCAAAAGTGTCAAACCAAATATTTGAAGAAAAGGTTGCAATATTGAACGCGGCAGGCTTTCAAAGAGGTCAATATATTATTTATTTGCTTATGGGCATGCCGCAGCAATCTTTAAAAGATGTAGAAGAATCAATACAATATGCGCACAAACATGGCGGCAAGGTTTCTCTTTCGCAATATTCCCCCATACCTCACACAAGCGCCTTCGGCAGTTTTGAAAATTTTATAAACGAGCCTCTTCTTCAAAACAAATCGGTTTATCCTTTATATAATGTAAATGACTGGGAAGAAATTAACAGAATTAAAAATCTTGCAATTAAATTAAACAGCATGTTATAATTTTGGCGCCCTCGGCGCTTTTTTGGTACTGTTCCTGACAGTTTTATGAATTAGTTTCTTCCTTATATATAAGTATAAATGATTGAAAAGAAGTTCACAGAATTAAAAATCTTGCAATTAAATTAAACAGTATGTTATAATTTTGGCTCTTAAAGCGCATTTTGTTTCACGTGAAACAGCGCCTTCGGCGCTTTTTTTGGTACTGTCCCTGACAGTTTTATGAATTAGCTTCTTCCTTATATATAAGTATAAATGATTGAAAAGAAGTTCATAGAATTAAAAATCTTGCAATTAAATTAAACAGTATGTTATAATTTTGGCTCTTAAAGCGCATTTTGTTTCACGTGAAACAGCGCACTCGGCGCTTTATTTAATACGGCTTTTGGCGACGTTAAAAATTTTCTCAATAGTTTGTCTTTTATATGGCGTAAACAAGGGGATAATATGAAAAAGCTTTTTTATGCAAAGTCAGCTGCGGCAGGAATTTGTTTTATGCTTATTGCTTCTGCGGGCAATGTTTTTGGCGTTGAAGGCGCTTTAAATATAGATGAAAAAAAAGCTGAAAATATTGTTGTGAACGCAATATCTTCGCCGCAGTATGCTTTCCCCGATGCCAAAACTCTTTATATTAAGACTGTTGAAAAGATAGAGCTTTCTTTAGATTCAGACGCGCTTAAAGACGCAAACAACGAGATGATCACAGAATTTTATTGGCAAAAAGATAAATTCAGAATCTCGGTTTATCAAAAAGCTTCTTCTTTAAATTTGCAAGCGCACACCATTTTTGACGGTAAATTTCTTATAACAATATCAAACGGATCGCCCAGACAAAAGAGCGCGCTTACGCAAGAAGAAGCGGAAACACTTTTAACACTTGGTAAAGAAACTGATATGCTTTCTTCTGAGCATAAGTACAAATTTTTAAGAATGGAAAAAGTTTCAGACCGTAATTGTTATGTTATAGAAAAGTATTTAGACACCAATCAAGGAAACCTTTTTAAAACAGTTTATTTTATTGATGAGAAAACTAATATCATAATGAGAAAAGAAGATTCTAACTTAATTGCCGAAGTTAAAAAAGTTGAAAAAGTATATGATAAATATGTGCCGATTCTTGTTGAAGAAATGGGAGAGGATTCTTTTAAAAAAAGTACGAGCTATATTGTAAAAGTGAATGAAGAAATAGATCCTGATATTTTTGACGACACAAAAATAGGCCATATTCAACAACTAAATTCTTCTATAAGTAAGTCATATCCTTTCTTAAACGACGTTGCAATGTGGCATCAATTTCTAAAACCGCCGTTTAATGAAATTTTGCAAGAAGCGGCTGCGCGAAATGCGGAATATAAAAAAAGAAGAGAAGCAGACAAAAAATCAGAGTAAAAGCGGCTAAACGAAATGTTTCTAAAGAGTATGAAGAATATGCAGAAAAATATTGAATACAACTATACCTATTGAAGAGCGTAGAAAATATCAAAGACAAGATAAAAAGCTGCAAGAACGCATAAAAGAGCTTGAAAAAAAGAGGCAAGAGCTGTTAGAAAAATAAATAATCAGCGCGGCAGACTAAATCAGAAGTATTTTATGAAAATTTGTTTGCTTTTGCTGCTCTAAAAAAGGAGAAGAAATGAAAAAGTTATTTTGTTTGGCTGTTGTGTGCGGACTGTTTTTTGCAGGTATTGCTTTTGCAGCTGATAAAAAAATTAAAGGGGATAATACCATGAGCAACACAGACAAAGTAGTAAAATTTCTGCAAGATTCAAAAGTCTTTTTTATCGCTACAGTTGACGGCAGCCAGCCGAGAGTTCGTCCTTTCGGGGTTGCTTTAAATATTGACGGCAAAGTAAGTATTTGCACCGGAGCTTTTAAAAATGTATATAAACAAATACTTGCCAATCCCAAAGTTGAAATATCGGCCATATCGCCAAATGGCGATAAATGGATTAGAATTTCAGGCGAACTTGAAAACATTACTACGGAAAGCAATCAGCAAAAGTTTTTTGCCGCAGCCGAAGGTCTTGATAAATTGTATTCCGGAGATAAAAGGAAAGATTTTACAATTTTAAGCTTTAAAAGCGGTTCCATTGCCGAAATAGAAAGCTTTGCCGCTCCGAAAGAAACAATAACATTGTAATTTTTACAGGCCGCTCATGCGCAATTAAAAATCGCCGGTAAAAATGCTATAATTGAAGCTCAATGTTTCACGTGAAACAGCGCTTTCGGCGCTTTTTTAGGTACGGCTTTTGGCGGTTTTATAAATGAGCCTATCTTCAAAATAAGTCAGTTTCTTCAGTAACATATTAATGAACTTCCCCGCAATAAGCTGCGGGCATATGTTAACAATTAATGTGATACTTTTTTAAAACGTCTGCAAAGGGAATAATTATGAGTAAAGTAATTGCAATTGCAAATCAAAAGGGTGGGGTCGGCAAAACTACCACTGCTATTAATTTGGCGGCAAGTCTTGCGCATCTCGGGCAGGAGTGTTTGTTAATTGATATGGACCCTCAAAGCAATACCACAAGCGGTTTTGGAATAGATACCGGCGGTATTGAAAAAAGTATTTATAATGTATTAATAGACGAAATTGCTCTTGAAGACGTTTTAAAGAACACTGTTATGGACTGGGTTGACATTGCGCCGGCTACAACGGATCTTGCCGCCGCCGAAGTTGATCTTGTCAATCTTGAACGCAGGGAAGAAAAGCTTAACAATGCTTTAGAAAAGTTTCAAAAAGTGTATAAATACATTATTATAGACTGCCCGCCTTCATTGGGGCTTCTTACTATAAACGCTTTAGTTGCCGCAGATACCGTATTAATTCCCATGCAATGCGAATTTTTTGCTTTGCAGGGTTTAGGCCAGCTTTCAAAAACGATTTTTGCTTTAATGCAAAGTTATAATCTTGATTTAGAAGGCGTTCTTTTTACAATGTTTGATTCAAGAACAAACCTTGCAAATCAGGTGGTAGAAGAAGTTAAGAAGTTTTTTCAAGAGAAAGTTTATATGACAAAAATACCAAGAACAATTAAGCTTGCCGAAGCTCCAAGTTTTGGCAAGCCGGCTATACTTTATGATCCAAACGGCAAAGGCACTCAGGCGTACATGGATTTTGCAAAAGAGTTTTTAGAACGCCAGACTTCGTCTGTTCAGGCTTCGCCTGTTTTATAAAAACGGACTGTGTCCGCAGGCTTCGCCTGTTTTATGAAATAGGCCGTGTCAGTTTTATCCCGAAGTTTGTAGAAGAGAATCCATTTACTTGAATAGTTTTTATAAAGAGGGCGACAGCCCTTCAATAAGGAGCAGTTATGCAGAAAAAAGCTTTAGGGCGCGGTCTTGAATCTTTAATCCCTTCTCTTTCCGGAAATAAAACTCAACATGGAGAAGCCGTTATAACTATACCTTTAAGTAAAATTAAACCCAACAGATTTCAGCCAAGACAGAATTTTGATAAAACAAAACTTCAGGAACTGGCTGATTCAATCAAAACTCACGGTCTTGCTCAGCCTATTTTGGTCGCGGCTTCAGTAGTTCCCGGAGAATATGAAATAATTGCCGGAGAAAGACGTTACCGCGCTTCAAAACTTGCCGGAAACAAAGATATAAAAGCCATAGTAAAACAATCGGCTGACGATAAAGAAAGGTTTGATTTAGCTTTAATTGAAAATCTGCAAAGGCAGGATTTAGATCCGGTTGAAGAGGCCAAAGCTTATAAAAGGCTTATTGAAGAGTTTGGTCATACGCATGAAGAAATATCTTCTGTTATAGGAAAAGAAAGATCGGTAATATCAAACACTTTAAGGCTTTTGTCTTTGCCTGAAGACATTCAAAATTTAATTTCTGAAGGAAAAATTTCGGCCGGACACGGAAGAATGCTTGCCGGAATTGAAGATGAAACTCAGCTTCGCGTTTTAGTTGAACAGATTTTAAATGAAAAGCTTTCGGTAAGAGCCGTTGAAAAACTTACCGCAGATATGAAACCTGAAAAAAAAGTTAAAACTTCCAAAAAACAGGAAATAGAACTTATACATTTAAAAGAAGAAATTCAAAGAAAACTCGGCACAAAAGCCAATATTTCCGGTTCAAGCAAAAAAGGCAAAATAGAAATTTTCTATTATTCTTTGGAAGATTTAGAAAGAATAGCGGCAGAACTCAATTTGAAAGTATAATATTTGTTAGTAAATCGTTTTTTGCCAGAATATATTTTCAGGATTATTTTAAAAACAACAATAAAATAAAATCCATAAACACATTGAAAAATCAACGCAAATTGCAAATTCTAAACAATTATGTTAAGTTGATATAAACATTTTAAAACCGCCTGTGTATAAACTGTTGATAACTTTAAAAAATAATTGGTAATTAAAGCAAAAATTTCAATAGCGGAAGTAAAAATTTCAATTGCTAACATACCCCGCAGGCTTCGGCTGAGAGAATTTTTTAGTAAACGTGGATTCCCGTTTTCACGGAAATTTTTAGTGAAAGTGGGAATAGCCGCTGCTGTCATCCCCGCGAAAGCAGGGAACCGTTTTTAATATTAATATATTTTTTAACATTATTTCTTTTGAAGGCGAAATGTAAAAAGAATTGTTTAGCAAACATGGATTCCCACCCGATAGAAACACTCGAGCGCAGGCTGCTAAGGAAGAACAAATATTAAAAACATGGGAATGACAGACCCAGACAGCGTCTGTTTTATGAAACACTGTGTCTGTTTTGTCAATCGTTTTTCAATGTCCGCATTCCCATGAAAGTGGGAATATCCGCCGCTGTCATTCCCGTGAAAACGGGAATCCATTTTTAATATTAATATATTTTTTAACATTATTATTTTTAAAAACGAGATGTAAAAAGAATTGTTTAGCAAACATGGATTCCCACCCGATAGAAACACTCGAGTGCAGGCTGCTAAGGAAGAACAAATATTAAAAACACGAGAATGACAGACCCAGACAGCGTCTGTTTTTATAAAACAGCCGAAGGCTGTAAACAGACTTAGTCTGAGAGAATTTTTTAGCAAACATGGATTCCCACTTTCGCGGGACAGACTCCCATTTTCATGGCAATGACAGACACAAACAAAACAGACGCAGGCTGCCAATCCCATAGAACAGACGAAGTCTGCAGACGCAGGCTGCCAATCCCATAAAACAGACGAAGTCTGCAGACGCGGGCTGCCAATCCCATAAAACAGACGAAGTCTGCTGTGCGCATATGAATAAAGAATATAAAATTACAGTTAAAGCGCAAAATAAAAAATATGACTAACCATTCAGATTTTCCCTATTTTTCGCAGGAAGAACGTTTTACTTTTCCGGATCCTCAAAAAGCCAAAGGCAGCCTTGTGGCAGTCGGAGGAAATCTTTCCCCGGGAATGCTTCTTTCCGCATATGAACAAGGAATATTTCCTTGGAACGATAACCCTGTAAGGTGGCATTCTCCGGATCCCCGTTTTACGCTTTTTCCCGAAAAACTTCATATTTCGTCTTCCATGAAAAAGATTTTTAATCAAAAAATATTTGATGTCTGTTTTGACCGCGATTTTGCTTCGGTTATAAAAAACTGCGCGCAAATAAGACGCAAAAGCCAAGCGGGAACTTGGATTTCAAATACAATGCAGGAAGCATACATAACCTTACACAATTTAGGCTGGGCGCACAGCGCTGAAAGTTATTTTAACGGCGAACTTGCCGGCGGCTGTTACGGTTTGCGCATAGGCAATGTTTTTTACGGAGAATCAATGTTTGCAAAAATGCCCAACGCTTCAAAAGCGGCATTTTTGACATTAGCCCGATACCTTTTTGAAGACGGCGTAAAATTTATAGACTGTCAAGTATATTCGCGCCATTTAGAAAGCTTAGGCGGTCAAGAAATCAGCAGAACTCAATTTCTAAAACTTTTAAAACAAAATCTTTAAGCAATCGTTCCCGCAGGAAATCATTTCGCAAAATAGACTACCGGTAAAACTTGGCAATTAAAACTTGCCTTCACCGCTTCAGGTAAGAATTGACAAAAACGCTTGCAAAAAGATTAGAAATTGGGGAGCTAAAGGGATTTTTGACAGAATAATTTGAATTGTTCTTTGAAGAATATATACAATACAAGCAAAATATTTATTTATTGTTATGCCAAAACAAAAACAATCAAAGCCGTTCGTTTTATGTTAAGCCGAATCTTTTAAGCGTCGGACAGAGCATAATAGAATAATAATTCATAACAAAAAAACCGGAGAAAACAATGAAAATTTTTTTAAGAAAAACTCTTTTGGCATTTACCTCGTTTGCGGCTGCGTTTATTTTTACTTCAAACATGAATGCGGTAACGGTAACAGATATTGACGGACTTAAGGCTCTTTATAATTCAGCCGCAGCTCAAAATATAGAATTGGGAAACGGCATATACTCTACAGGAACTCGTATAGGACCTGCCGGCGCCGGTTTAAAAACAATAGATTTAAAAAATTTTACATTATCGTTTTATAATAACAGCGCGTCTGTAAACGGCGGAGTGATGGATTTGAGCAATGCTTCGCTTGTATTGACAAACGGAAATGTTATTTTCAGCAGCAATACGTCAAGCGATTACGGAGGAGCGGTATATGCGTACGGGTCGGAATTTACGTTCAGCGGGGAAAATATAACTTTCAGCGGCAATACTGCCGCGACTCTTGGCGGCGCGATTTTTGCGCAGTCGTCGGTATTCATATTCAACGGAAACAGCAGTTTCGTAAATAATACGGCAGCAGAT
>JAISRM010000066.1 GCA_031273645.1 Endomicrobium sp. | reverse complement strand
AACCTTTATAGACAAAAGGAGATGGTCAAAGTTAAAGTAGGATTTTGCGTATTTGACGCTTGTATAAAATCCGCAATGCTTAAGACCGATTAAAATTATGCTTTTAGCGATATACTTTTTATCAGCGCTTTTTTTTATTCTCGGGTACCTGTATTATTCTTCTCCGCAGAAAGCCCAAAGGATCAATTCTTTTTTTAACGAAAAAGTATTTAACGACAGATACATTATTTTAAAAAGAAAAAAAATCTCGGTTTGCTTTCTTTTGCTGGGATTTCTCTGCTCGGTAATAGCTTTTACCGACGCATCTTTAAAAGAGCGCAGAGCCGCAAGGAACGAAGCCGTAACGCATGCCATTTACTGCGACGCGCTTTACATATACGGGAAACTGCTCAAAGAAAATCCAGACAACGCCGACCTTCTTGTCAAATACGGATATGTTCTTGAAAGTCTCGGATCTTCCAAAAAAGCAAGGGCTGTCTGGGAAAAACTTTTATCTTTAGATCCCCAAAACAAAGAAGCTCAAGAGAGATTAAATGTTTTTCAACGCTGACACCAAATTATTTGCTGTAATAGGTTTTCCCGTAAAACATTCTTTTTCGCCGGTCATGCATAACGCGTGGTTTAAAGACGAAAAGCTTAACTGTTTGTACTTAGCCGCGCAAATTAGTCCGAAAGATTTAAAACAAGCTTTTAAAGCTTTTAAAACGCTGGGATTTTGCGGCATAAACGTAACCGTTCCGCATAAAAACGCCGCAGTTAAATGCGTTGATTTTGCAGACGATTCGGTAAAAGCCGTCGGAAGCCTAAACACCGTCGCCTTTAAAAACGGGAAACTTTACGGATATAATACCGACTATTGCGGTTTTGCAGACGACTTAAAAGAAAAAAAAGCCGCAGTAAAAAACAGCAGCGTTTTTGTTTACGGAGCGGGCGGCGCGGCAAAAGCCGTTATTTACGCTTTAAAAAAAGCCGGCGCAAAAAAAATATCGGCCGCAAACAGAACTTTTGCAAAAGCGCAAAGTATCGCTCGGCGCTTTAAGGTCGGCGCGGTAAAAAACGCCGAAATCGCAGAGGCTATTTCCCAAGCCGATCTTATAGTAAACGCATCTTCCTGCGGCATGAATAAAACCGACGCGCTGCCGTTTAAACCGTCGTCAGTCAAAAAAGACGCCATTGTTTACGATCTTATTTATAATAAGCAGACCCCTTTTAAAATTTTTGCAAAACGTTACAATTTAAAATTTTTTTCGGGAGAAGGAATGCTTGCGCGACAAGGAGCGCAAGCGTTTAAAATCTGGACCGGCATTTATCCGGATACTAAAAAAGCCTCGCGGCTTTTGAAAAAATTTATGAGGTAATCATGTTGATTTGGATTGTAAGGATTCTTATTGTTTTAGCAGGACCGTCTATAGCTTATTTTCAAGTCGGACATTCTCTGTCTAATCTTCTTATAGGGCTTGCAATTTCGCTGGCGATAGTGTTTTTTGAATATTTATTCCAAAAAACTCCGCTTGACACGCTTATAATAGGCATTATAGGCATAGTTTTAGGTTTGATTCTGGCAAAAATTATCGATTACGGCGCCATGTATGTTGAAAACGCCTCAGTTGATGATTTTTTTGCTAAATACTCGCTTCTTATCAAAATAGTTTTCGCCTATTTTGGAATGGTCGTGGCGGTAAAGAAAAAAGATGAAATCGACCTTTTAGACAAAGATATTTTTAAGCTTTCAAAAAAGGAAAAGCCTTATGAGCCGGTTCTTCTTGACACAAGCGCGATTATAGACGGAAGAATTTACGACATATCCGAAACTAAGTTTATTTTGGCAACGCTTGTAATACCGAAATTCGTCTTAAATGAACTTCAGGCTCTTGCTGATTCAAATGACGCCATAAAAAGAAACCGTTCAAAAAGAGGTCTTGATATAGTCGCAAAGCTGCAAAAATCCGAAAATACGCTTACCCGAATATACGATAAAGACTATCCTTCTATACACGGAACCGATTCAAAACTTATAGAGCTTGCAAAAGATTTAAAAGCAAAAATAATAACGACCGATTTCAATTTAAATAAAATGGCTTCTATACAGGGGATTACGGTTTTAAACATAAACGATTTGGGAAATTCGCTTACGCCTATTTATCTGCCCGGAGAAAAATTTATGATATTTCTCGTAAAAGACGGCAACCAGCCAAATCAAGCCGTAGGATATCTCGACGACGGCACTATGGTTGTAGCCGAAGACGGACGCAAATACATAGGCAAGAGAATGGAACTTAACGTAACTTCAATAATACAAAATTCTTCCGGAAGAATGGTTTTTGGCAAAGTGGAAAACGGCGAACACCATCAAAACAATAATGCGCGTAAAACCGGAAAAGAAAGGGACTGATGAACGCAGCGGCAATTATAGTGGCCGGAGGCTGCGGCAAACGTTTCGGGTCAAAAAAACCTAAACAGTTTTTAGCGCTGCATGGCAAACCGGTTTTTTTATATTCCGTCGAAACATTTGCTTTGCTGAAAGTTTTTAAGCAAATTATTGTAGTTGTTCCCAAAGACTATGTAAGTTTTGCGCGCAGCGTCCTCTTAAAACGTTTTGCCGGCAAAAACGCTTCCCGCTTTATAGTCGCAGAAGGCGGAAAAGAACGCTTTGATTCCGTCAAAAACGGGCTTCTTCTGGCAAAAAAAGACATCGATTTGATAGCCGTTCACGACGCGGCAAGGCCTTTGATAAGCAAAAAAGACATTATGGCGGTTTTAAAAACGGCCGCGCGCAGCAAAGCGGCGATAGCCGTTGAAAAAACCAAAGACACTGTAAAAACAGTTAAAAACGGACTTGTTCTAAACACTTTAGACAGAAGCGTTTTATATAATGTACAGACTCCTCAAATTTTTTCAGCGCCGATTTTATTTAAGGCTTATTGCAAAAAAATATCCTCAATAACTACGGACGATTCAATGCTTATAGAAAATTCGGGCGTAAAAGTTTCTGCAGTTGAAACTTCGTCGCCGAATTTTAAAATAACTACAAAAGACGACTTTAATCTCGCCGGCTTCTTAATAAAAAGGCGGTAATTATGTTTATCGGAATGGGCTACGACGTTCACAGATTTAAAAAAGGGCGAAAACTTATTTTGGGCGGAGTTGAAATCGACGCGCCTAAAGGGCTTGACGGACACAGCGACGCAGACGTTTTGCTTCACGCTTTAATGGATGCGCTTCTTGGCGCCGCCGGATTAAACGACATAGGGCATTTTTTCCCTAATACCGACGACAAATACAAGAATATTTCAAGTCTGAAACTTTTAGAAGCCGTTTATAAAGAATTAAAAAAGCAGGGCTTTAAAATTAACAATGTCGATATAACGGCAATAGCAGAAACTCCAAAAATTTATCCCTACATCCCGCAGATGAAAGAAAATATTTCAAAAACTCTTAAACTTTCAAAAAAAAGAATAGCGATAAAAGCCACTACGAACGAAAAAATGGGTTTTATAGGAAGAGGGGAAGGAATAGCGGCGATGTCGGCAGTATCGCTGTCGGCGGGCGCGCTGCAAGCGGGGGCGCTTAAGAAAAATGCTTAATAAAATCTTCTCTTAAATCTTTGGCAAATTTTAATGCGGACGGCTTTTTATTATGGGTCTCTATCATCGTTATAAATCTGTCCCAATATCTTTTAAATCTGATTTTTGCAAGAAACTTAAAATAGTACTCAAACGCAATAAAATTTACCGTGCCTAAATCGTCAATCAAAACAAATTTTACCGCGCCCCCTGACAATTCTTTTAAAAGTATATTCTGCGCGGAAGTATTTCTAAACACCACCGCATTATCGTAAAGTTTATTTTTAAATTCAATTAAAGCCGTAAATATTTTATTGTAGTTTTTTGAAAGGAAAGTTTCGTCTTCTAAAATCTTATCTAAACTTTTGGATATTTGTCCGTTATAATTTCTTACCGTTTCAAAAACGTGGCCGCGCCCCAAATTAGTATCCGCAGCGCCGAAATAGCGCGCTATAAAATCAAAAAACATATTTTTCTTGATTAAGAGTTTAAAATAATCTATTTCGCTTTTTATTCTGCGAATCTGAGATTTGCTTTGAGGAGAGTTTAAAATTTTTACGCACAATCCGTGGTTTTGCGGATGCAGATAGCATTTGCGCTGCACGCCTTGTCCCAAAAATAAATTCTCGTCGATCGTGATAAGTTCCTGTGAAAAAACCATAGCCCTCTTGTCGCCATATAGCCCATTTGTTATTTTTAGCGCGCCAAAAAAACTTTACGCAATTTTCTTGGCAGCGTACTTTAAACCATGCCTGACATAAAACATTTCCCTCCAAATTTCTTTCATATACTAATTTAGTTTTATAAAAAAAGCAATGAATTTTTAATTACCCGTCAACTAAAAATATATACTTTGACAAAACAGACTCAGCCTATGTCCCAAGTTTGCTAAAAAATTCTGTCAGCCAAAGTCTGTTTACAGCCTTCGGCTGTTTTATAAAAACAGACACAGTCTGAAAAAAATAATGTCAGAAACTATATTAATATTAAAAGTGGATTCCCATTTTCATGGGAATGACAAATCGGCGGGAATTAACAAAGCAGGCGCAGCCTGTCCCATAAAACAGACGCAGTCTGTCATTGCCGCGAAAGCGGGATCCAAGTTTGTTAAAAAATTCTTCATACATCGCGTTTTTAAAAAAAATAATGTCAGAAACTATATTAATATTAAAAATGGATTCCCATTTTCATGGGAATGACAAATCGGCGGGAATTAACAAAGCAGGCGCAGCCTGTCCCATAAAACAGACGCAGTCTGCTGTATCAATTTCTTGTTTTTTTGTATAATAGCATAAATTTTTTGCGCGCAAATATTGCGTCTAAAACCCGCCGTCCCAATTAAAATAAGGAATCAAAATGATAAAAGTTTATAATACTCTTACCAACAAGAAAGAAGAATTTAAACCGCAAAAAGAAAAAGAAGTTTCAATGTATGTTTGCGGCGTAACGCCTTATGACAGCGTTCATCTCGGTCATGCCCGCGCTTACGTGGTTTTCGACGTGATAAAAAGACATCTGCTTAAAAGAGGCTACAGCGTAACGCATATTCAAAATTTTACAGACATCGACGATAAAATTATTCAAAGAGCGGCGCAAAAAGGCGTCCTTCCTTCCGCCATTGCAAACCTTTATATCGAAGATTATTTTACGCAAACGCAAAAATTAAACGTTTTAAAGGCGAACCGCTATCCGCAGGTTACAAAGATGATCCCAGAAATAATTTCGTTTATCAAAACTCTTATGGATAAAGGATATGCGTATGCAAAAGACGGAGACGTCTATTTCAGCGTTGAAAAATTTAAAGATTACGGAAAACTTTCCAAAAGAAACCTTGAAGATATGAAAGCCGGAGCAAGAGTTAGCGTAAACGAAGACAAGCAAAACGCTTTTGATTTTGCTTTGTGGAAAAAAACGAAAGAAGACCAGCCCCAAGACATATCGTGGGAAAGCCCGTGGGGAAAAGGCCGCCCCGGCTGGCATATTGAATGTTCGGTAATGTCGTCGGCTTTTCTTGGAGACACCATTGATATTCACGGCGGCGGACAGGATTTGATTTTTCCTCACCATGAAAACGAAATAGCGCAAAGCCAAGCCGCGACCGGAAAAAAATTCGTAAATTATTGGATACACAACGGTTTTGTTACGGTCAATAAAGAGAAAATGTCCAAGTCGCTTGGCAACTTTTTTACTCTTAAAGACATTTTTGAAAAATACGATCCGCGCATAATCCGTTATTACCTGCTTACGCAGCATTACAAAAGCCCTCTGGATTTTTCAGACGAGGCATTAAACGCCGCAAAAAATTCTTTGCAAGGCTTAGACGACGCCTATTTGCGCCTGTCGTCTGCAGTAAAAGAAAGCTCAGACAAAATCACCCAAGCCGATTTGACCGCTTTATATGAAACCTTTTTGGAAGTTTTAGACGACGATTTTAATTCCGAAAAAGCTCTTGCGTATCTGCACGAGGTTAAGAACTTAATTTTAAACGAACTGTTTAAAACGGACATTCAAAGGCTTTCGCAGTTAAAAAAACTATTTGAAGATATGCTCTTAGATTCTTTAGGCGTAACTTTGCCGGCTAAAACCCTTTCAAACGAACTTCAGGACTTGTTAAATTTGAGAAACGCCGCAAGGAAAGAGAGAAACTGGCAAGAAGCCGACAGATTAAGAAAGATTATATATGAAAACGGATATAATATAACAGATAATAAGGACGGAACTTCTGTATTGACTAAAAAGATATAGAATTCGTTTTTTTGCCGTCCTAAAGGTTGACAATGCGCCGCAATCAACGCGACAACAAACATTTTGAACCGTCGGAAAATATCATTTACGGAAGAAATCCCGTGCTTGAACTTTTGCGCGCCGGCAAAAGAACCGTGAACAAAATAATGCTGGCGCAAACCGCGCGCGGAACGGCCGTCGAAGAAATAGTGAAACTTGCCAAAGAAAAAGGCATAGCCCTGCACAGCGCGCCGCCGGAAAGGTTTGACCGCTTTGGAGAAAATTCGCAGGGCGTTGCCGCCGAGGTTTCTGCAACCGAATACGTCGAGCTGTCCGATTTAATATCATTATCAAAAAAAGAAACAAAGTTTCCCTTGCTTATAATTTTAGACGGTATAGAAGACCCGCATAACCTGGGCGCAATTATAAGAAACTGCGTGGCTTTTGGAGCAAACGGCGTGATAATACCCAAATGGCGCGCCGCCGGAGTAAACGAAACGGCGGCAAAAGCTTCCGCCGGCGCAGTTGAACACATACGCATTTGCAAAGTAGTAAACACAAATCAGGCCGTAGATTTGCTAAAAGAAGAAGGGTTTTGGATAGCCGGAGCAGAAAATGGCGGACAGCCTCTGCAGGAAGCAAAGCTTGCTTTCCCGTTGGTCGTAATTATAGGCGGCGAAGGAGCAGGCATTAAAAATCTTACAAAACAAAAATGCGATTTTTTAATTTCAATCCCGCAGGAAAAAACAATTTCTTCACTAAACGCATCATGCGCCTCAGCAGTAATCCTCCACGAATTATATAAACAAAGAAACCCCAAAAGTTAATAACCCTGCGCACAGCAAACTACGTGGTATCAGCAAAAACTATCGTTTTTACAAGGTTTGTCATCATGAAAATGGGACAGCCTTCGGCTGTTTTATAAAAACAGACGCAGTCTGAAAAGAAATAATGATAGAGGCTATATTAATAGATCTCTTTCCACCTGACTTTGTCCTTTTGGTGACCACTTTAAAATCTTAATAAATTTACTATTTGTTTTGTATCACTATCAATTTCTGGTTCTGCTATATATTCTTTGTCTCCAATTTGAATAATTCCTGTCCTCAAGACTTCAAGCCTTTGCACAAATTTTTTAATGCTAAGCTTTGTTCTGTCTTGTATGTATCTGCATATCGCTAATGCCGCAAAACATACCGTTAAATGCGCTTCTATGCTGTCTCGGCTTTGATGATATATCG
>JAISRM010000248.1 GCA_031273645.1 Endomicrobium sp. | reverse complement strand
ATCCTTCTCCCGACGACATTTATGCAATAGGAACCGTTTGCGAAGTTCTTCAAATATTAAAAATGCCCGACGGGACGCTTAAAGCTTTGGTTGAAGGCATAAGCCGCGCGCAGTGGACGGAGTTTAAGCTTAACGACAGAGGGTATATAGAAGTCGGATTAAACGTTTTTGACGAGAAAACCGAAAAAACGCCGGAATCGGAAGCCATAATGAGACGGGCGATTTCTCTTTTTGAACAGTATGTAAAGCTCAATCCCAGAATGCCCATGGAAATATCCATATCCGTTAACAATATAACAGATCCGGCAAGGCTTGCAGATACCATAGCTTCGCATCTTTCAATAAAAAATAACGATAAGCAGGCTATTCTCGAGCTTGTAAATCCCGTCGAAAGACTTGAAAAAATAATACAGATTTTAAACGCCGAAATAGAGATATTAAACATTGAAAGAAGAATACAAAACAGGGTGAGAAACCAGATAGAAAAAACCCAAAAAGAATATTATCTTACCGAACAGATGAAAGCCATACAAAAAGAGCTTAAGCAAAAAGACGACGCGCAAAAAGATTTAGACGAGCTTAAAGAAAAACTTAAAAAAACAAAAATGCCTCAGGCCGCAAGAGACGCCGCAGAAAAAGAATTTTCGCGGCTTGAAAAAATGATGCCTATGTCTCCGGAAGCGACGGTCATAAGAACTTATCTCGACTGGATTATCGATCTTCCGTGGGAAAAATCAACCCCCGACAATCTCGAATTAAAAAGAGCCAAAGAAATACTTGACGAAGATCATTTCGGGCTTGAAAAAGTGAAAGACAGAATACTTGAATATCTTGCCGTTTTGTCGAGAGTGAAAAAAATTAAAGGACCTATACTTTGTTTTATAGGACCTCCCGGAGTCGGCAAAACCTCCATAGCTAAATCCGTTGCAAGAAGTCTTGGCAGAAATTTTGTCAGAATTTCAATGGGAGGCGTAAGAGACGAAGCCGAAATAAGAGGACACAGACGCACTTATATAGGTTCGATGCCTGGCAAAATTATTCAGTCTATGAAAAAAGCCGCCTCAAACAATCCGGTTTTTATTCTTGACGAAATAGATAAAATGGGCGCAGATTGGAGAGGAGATCCTTCCGCCGCGCTGCTTGAAGTTCTAGATCCGGAGCAAAATTACGCTTTCGGAGATCATTATCTCGACGTAGATTTTGATTTGTCAAAAGTAATGTTTATTACGACGGCAAACTCTCTCTACAATATTCCAAATACTTTGCTCGACAGGCTTGAGCTTATAAGGTTTTCCGGCTATACCGACGAAGAAAAACTCCGCATAGCAAAAGATTTTATCATTCCAAAGCAGCTTAAAGAGCACGGGCTTACCGATAAAGAACTTGAACTCGACGACAATACCGTAAACTCCGTCATTAAAAATTATACGCGCGAAGCCGGAGTAAGAAATTTGAGCAGAGAAATAGCCAATTTGTGCAGAAAAGCGGCTAAAGATCTCGCTTTTGACAGCTCGTTAAAAGCGATACAAATGACTCCGGAAATCTTAAATAAATATTTAGGCGTGCCGGTTTTTGAAAGAGAGAGAATCGCTGATAACGATATAGGAGTGGTTACCGGGCTTGCATGGACGGAAGTCGGCGGGGAAACTCTTACGATAGAAGTAAACAGAATGAAAGGCAAAGGCGGGCTTGTTCTTACCGGCAAGCTCGGAGACGTTATGAAAGAATCGGCTCAAGCCGCTTTAACTTATGTAAGATCTTCGGCAAAGAAGCTTGGCATAGACGAAGATATTTTCAGCAATACCGATTTTCACGTGCATGTTCCCGAAGGCGCCGTTCCTAAAGACGGTCCGAGCGCCGGCATAGCTTTGACGACGGCTCTTGCTTCGGTAAGCATGAATAAGCCGGTCAAAAAGAAGCTTGCCATGACGGGCGAAGTTACTTTAAGGGGCAGAGTTTTAGCGATAGGCGGGTTAAAAGAGAAAGTTCTTGCCGCTTACAGAGAAGGCATAAAAACGATATTGTTTCCGGAGAGCAGCAAAAAAGATTTGGCGGAAATTCCAAAAGATATAAAATCCAAAATAGAAATGATACCCGTTTCGCATATGGACGAAGTGATAAAATACGCTATAGACAACGGAAAAATCTTGAAGAAAAAGACTGAATCCGCAAAGACAAATTAGAAAGCGCAAAAAGCGTCGGCAGACTTCGTCTGTTTTATGAGAAGACAGCTTGTGTCTGCGTTGTTTCGTTTTGTCATTCCCGTTTTTATTTTGTCATTCCCGCGAAAGCGGGAATCCATGTTTAAATAAATTATTCCTAATATAAGTTCTTTTGCTGTTATTTTGTCATTCCCGTGAAAACGGGAATCCAAGTTTAAAAAATCAGTTAACCGCTAATGCCGCATTAGGATATTAATTTATAGATTATTGATTTAAAAAAAACGGAGGCAGTAAAATGAAAAAACAGTATCTTTTAACTCCAGGTCCTACGCCGATACCGCCGGAAGTAGCTCTTAAAGAAGCTTTGCCAATACTTCATCATCGCACAAGCGAATTTGCGGCGGTTTACAAAGATGTTGCCGAAGGATTGAAATATGTTTTTCAAACGAAAAACGAAGTTTATATGGTTGCCGGTTCAGGCACGGCCGCAATGGAAATGGCTGTCGTAAACGCGCTAAGTCCGCAAGATGAAATAATAGTCGCAAGCTGCGGAAATTTTGGAGACAGATGGGCAAAAATAGCCCAGAGCTACGGCGTGAAAGTGATTTCCGCTTCGGTTGCTTGGGGAAACGCGGTAAAACCCGCCGAAATAGAAAAAGCCCTTAAAGAAAATCCGAATGTAAAAGCCGTTTATACGACGTTTACCGAAACGTCAACGGGCGTTGTAAACGACATAAAAGCTATAGGCGAAATAGTCGTAAAAACAAACGCTGTGCTCGTTGTTGACGCGGTGTCGGGGCTTGGCGGACAGGAATTTAGAACGGACGACTGGAAAGTTGACATTGCGGTTTCCGGTTCGCAAAAAGGTCTTATGCTTGCGCCGGGTCTTTCTTTTATAACGCTAAGCGATAAAGCGTGGAAAGCCGTTGAAAATTCAAAAATTCCGAAATTTTATTTTGACATTAAAAAATATAAAAAATCTTATGCCACAAGCGAAACGCCTTTTACTCCGCCGGTAACTCTTATAGTCGCGCTTCAGGAATCAATAAAACTCATCAAAGAAAGAGGGCTTGAAAATCTGTGGAACGATTATAAGCTTCTTGCAAAAGCCGCCAGAGCCGGAATGAAAGCTTTAGGATTAGAACTTTTCGGCGAAACTCCCTGCGAAGTCGTAACAAGCGCAAAAGTTCCTGAGGAAATAGGCGGAAAAATAGTTAAAACTCTCAGGGAAAAATACGGAGTTTCAATTGCCGGAGGGCAGGGAGATCTGAAAGGAAAAATTATCAGGTTTGCCCATATGGGTTATATAGGCAAGGCCGATCTTCTTGTAGGTTTTGCCTGTCTTGAAATGGTTTTGACTGAACTCGGCGTTAAAATAGAAAAAGGCAAGGGCGTTGCCGCCGCTGAAGAAGCTTTGTTAAACGGATAAATTATTACCGCAGACTTCGTCTGTTCTATTAAACGCAGACTGCATCTGTTTTGTCAAGGGCGTGTCAATCAACCCGCATAAAAACTTTTGTAGCAGACTGTGACCGGTTTGTCGTCAAAACAGACGAAGTCTGAAAAGAAATAATGTTAGAAGCCACATTAATATTAAACATGGATTCCCACCCGATAAAAACACTCGAGTGCAGGCTGCTAAGGAAGAACAAATATTAAAAACACGGGAATGACAGACACGAACAAAACAGATTCTTGAGAAACGATTGACAAAACAGACGGAGTCTGTCGTATCAGAATGTCTTTCAGTTTGTCATTCCCGCGAAAGCGGGAATCCAAGTTTACTAAAAAATTCTTTTTACATTGTCTTTTTAAAATAAATAATGTTAACAACTATATTAATATTAAACATGGATTCCCATTTTCATGGGAATGACAAACACAAACAAAACAGACGAAGTCTGTCGTATCAGAATGTCTTTCAGTT
>JAISRM010000119.1 GCA_031273645.1 Endomicrobium sp. | reverse complement strand
AAAGGGATACGGATTTACTATACAAAAAGAGGAAAAGATATATTGATTTTATTGTATGGCGGAGCAGATAAAAAGAATCAAAAAAAGGATATAGAGAAAGCCATAAGAATAAAGGAGGATATAAATGAAAAAAACAACAACTGATGAAATAGCTGCTGACGATGCTAAAATTATGAAAGGGGATTTTTTTGAATATTTCGCTAAGCTTTTAAAAAAAGACCCTGAACACTTAAAAAGTTATAAGAAACATATAGTGGATGAATATAATAAAGACCATGATACAGCTTTATTTTTATCAGGTTTAAAGACCATAGCTATGGCTGAAGGGAAAATATCAAAGCTTGCTAAAGAGGCCAAGGTAGAAAGAACGAGCGTTTATAGAATGCTATCAAAAGACAATAACCCATCTTACGCCAACGTTGTAACCTTCGCTCAAGCATTAGGCTATAAACTCTCTCTGTCGTTGGAAAGTAAGGATAATATAAAAGAGAAATATGAAAAGAAAGCGAGTTAAAATGACTGATTATGACAATTATGAAGCTTTTAGAAAAGATTGGTTTGAAGAAGACCCTTCACGTATTGAAGAAGTTAAAAGAGAAATGATACGAGAGTATTATGCAACACCGGATATGCCATTAGAAGATTTGCTTAAAGCAATGCATGACCTCACGAAGAGAGAAACTTGATTAACGCCAATATTGCAAGAATAAATACTATCTCTTCAAGGAAGATGAAACAGACAAATATACCTATTATTATTAAAATTATCTCTAACATCATTCCCCCCTTCCTTTCTTGACGGGCTTTTGATTATTTTGTATTATCTTATACGTGAAACAATACAGAAAAAAAATCAAAACGCCCGAGCAGAACTTTAATATCGAGTATAAAAAATTGAGAGAAGCTTTCACTGTCGATGTTTTACGTAAAACAAATTCAATCGGCGAATATGTTTATAATAAAGCTATTGAGAATGTGTCAGAGGTGATTGCCGATAAAAACGCTTCTTTTAATAAGCGAAGGCACGCAGAGATGATTATTGATTTTATAAATAAGTTGACACCCAAGTCAATGGAATTTCTCTCTAACGGCAATTCTCCTTCAATAAATGTTGTTCTAGGCAAAGATATTCCCTCAGAAGCCGACGTATGACCCCTGCAAAAAGTAATCAAAAGAACTACTATATGAAAGAGGAAAAAGATTTAGAGAAACGCTTAGAAAATTTAAATTTAGAATTTGGCAAGATGTACTTTAATTTATGCGACAAAATACGCCGCTTAGAATCAGATCTAAAAGAGTTAAAAGAAACAATGCATTTGCTAATTGATTATATAGACACAGAATGTGTATATAAAAGCAACAACAATATAAAATTACAGCGCTTAAAAGGGACTAAAAATGTTCTCAAAAACTCCGCCAAAAGAAAGATTCTCTGACAAAGTAGAAAATTTAGTGAAAGAAATTGACAGCAGCATTAACGCTATCGGTTTTTTAGACAATGAAAACGATGTTAACATTTCGGCGTCGCTGAAACTGAATGTAAAAGGATATGACATCAATTTAGATTTCAATTATCCGTCAGGAAAGAATGAAAATAGCGGCGAAATACCTGAGAAGAAAAAGAAATGAAGATGAAAGTGTTGAAATTCGCTGCATATGCTTTAGCAGCTATATTGACCGGGATAATATTGATACTTTTCGGAGCGGTATCAACTTATAGTGTAGTATCGGCTGCAATGAAAGCTATACAAAACTCAGGTACAAAGCTAGTGCTTGTATATGATACTCTGGGCGACGGCTGCACTTTAAGCATCAAAAAGAAAGAGCAAGAAGAAGAAAAAAAGAAAAGCTTTTTTTGTAATATCTATATCTAATGTTCAAGCTAACCGATAAACAAAAAGAAGCGATGAAGTTGATTGTCGATCCGGACATAAGATATATACTTCTTTATGGCGGCTCTCAATCGGCAAAAACCACGTTGGCGATATACGTAATAATATTAAGAGCGTTAAAATATCCCAGATCATTGCATTTAGTTTGCAGGGAAAAACTTGTAGACGTACAATCGACTATATTGCTTACGCTTTTCCCTGAAATTATCTCGTTAAGATTTTCTGAAGAATCCAAATCTATTCCCAACTTTGTTCACTACCATCGTTCGTCTCCTCACTACGTAGAGTTTTTTAACGCAAGCAGAATATTCTTTATGGGATTAGATGATACGATGTACGTAGATAAAATATTAGGACGCAAGTTTTCCGGCGGCTTAATTGACGAAGCGTCCGAGTCCACCTACAGTGCGTTTACTAAGCTTATGACCAGAATGTCGCAGAAAAACAACGCTAAAAAGATTTTTATCGCCACTATGAACCCGACGTTTAAGAAACACTGGACTCACAGAGTGTTCATAGAGAAAGTCGAGCCACGAACCGGAGAGCCGCTGTCTCATCCCGAGCAATATGCCAGTTTAGTTATGAATCCCGTAGACAACGTAGACAATTTAGCGCCTGAATATTTAGACATACTAGAGTCCCTGCCTCCTGAAGATAAAGAAAGGTTTTTATACGGCAGATTCTCAGACAATATTGTACAGGGAGCCGTTTACGGCAAAGAAATCCAGCGGGCAATCAACGATGGGAAGGTCTCTGAGAACGTAGTGATGTCGCCGCAGGATTATATATACGCTGTGTTTGATTTGGGTATTTGCAATTATATGGCGGTATGGGTAGTTCAGTTTTTAAAAGACAGGATATTATTTTTGAACTATTATGCGGCTCAGAACCTTTCTGTTATAGAGGTGATGAGCAATATATTGAAGATGGGCTATATAATTGCGGGCGTATATTTGCCTCACGACGCAAAACACAGATGGGTTGCAAGCGGGCAAACGGTACAAAATTTCTTGGAACAATGGTCGGCATGCTTAGAGGATAAATACCGGTTTTGGGTATCAATAGTTCCATATTTGCGAAGATGGCAGGGAATTCACGCCTGCAGGACAATGTTTTCAAGATGCTACTTTTCTATGCCAAACTGCGAAGCGGGAATCGACTGCTTAAAGGCATACCGCTGCAAAATTGACGAAAGCACTGAAATATTTAAAAGCGAACCTATTGGAGATTGGGCGTCGCACGGGGCGGACGCTTTCAGATACGCCGTGGGAGCGTACGAGCATATGACTGTTCCTGTTCCAAAAGAAGAAAGAGATCCGTCAAAGCTGTATTTTGATGATATTGTTATGGGTAAAAGATAAAAATATGTTATAATTATTTGTGGAAACGTAAGAGAGCTGATGAACTCTGACGACGATATAATTAACGAAGGTAATATTTGGCTTAATCGGATACGCAATGCAAGAAACTATGAGTCCACATATAGAACTCAAAGCTATATTGCTTACAAACTATATAACAAAAACTATGAAGACTACGATAATTTTATTGTCAGCGAAAAATTCAAAGACAATCTGGAATTAGGCTTTGGCCGCCAGTTTGCCAAGAACAACCGCTCTAATATCTTCTACGCCAACATTGAAACACTTCTGAGTTTAGTATTACCGGACGTTCCATCCGTAAAAATAGAATTAAAGAACAAATACAACTATAATCAAAAACCAAACACAACACAGCAGTTTTACGATTTAGCGATAAACGTATTGCAAGACACGGCTCAGTATTTTGTAAAAAACTCACTCAAAAAAACATCGTTCAAAAAATTCAAGCTCGACCATTTCATCACAGGACGTGGCGTGCTGTGGGTAGATTATTCGGTTTTAGACGAAAAAGGCACCCAAAGCATTGATATAGACTATGTCCATTGGCTTAACTTTGCAATGGACCCCAAACTTGAATGGAACGACGTAAGGTGGGTAGCCAGGCGCAGGTTTGTAAGCAAATCGCAATTAAAAATGTTATATCCGTCCGTAAACTTTGAGGATTTTAATTTCACGTCTAACCCATATATGACTCT
>JAISRM010000205.1 GCA_031273645.1 Endomicrobium sp. | reverse complement strand
GCGACAACAAGAAAGCCATAGGAAGTTTGTGTTGAAAAGCTATGCATTACGAAAAGAAGTTGAAAGGTGTATAAGCAAACACTGGTCGCCGGAAATAGTATCAGGCAGGCTCAAACGCGAAGGACAGCTTCCGACGATAAGTCCTGAAAGCATATATCGCTGGATATTCAATCATCAGCCGCATTTGATAAGTTATTTAACAAGATACTCTAAGGACGCCAGACATCATAAGCGAGGGCGCAAAAATAAAACCTATGAACGTATCAAAGAAAGGGTAGATATAACGCAGCGTCCTGAAAATATAAACAATCGTCGTGAATTCGGACATTGGGAAACGGACTTGGTGGAAGGACAAGGACAATCCTGTTTGAAAGTCAGCGTTGAAAGAAAGTGGCGATTAAGCAAATTACGCAAAGTTAAAGATAAGACCGGCAGCCAATCAAATAAAGCCTTGCTTGATATGTTTGGCCAAATGCCAAAAGACACCGTTAAATCCATAACTTACGATAATGGAACTGAAAATACAGGACATATTGAAATTAACCGTATTCTAAACACAAAGTCTTATTTCTGTCAGCCTTATCATTCTTGGGAAAAGGGAACCGTTGAAAATACTAACGGTATTATCAGACGTTTCTTCCCTAAAAATACTAATTTTGATAATATAACCGAGAGTCAAATACAACTCTTAGAATTTTGGCTTAACAATAGACCAAGAAAATGTCTCAATTATCTTACTCCTCAGGAGGTCTTTAATTCTACTGTTGCATTAGCAACTTGAATTCGCAGAGGATATAAAGCGCTTGATATAGTGTATTTTATATGATACACTATTATTAAGAAAGGAGATAGCAAGATGATTATAAAAAGAACTCAGATTTTCGAGAAGTGGTTTGTAAAGCAAAAAAACAACATCAAAGAAATAATTGTTATTTACTTGAACAGAGTTGTCTTAGGAAATATGAGTAACTGCAAATCTCTGAGCGGCGGCTTGCATGAGTTAAAAATACATTACGGCAAAGGTATTAGAGTTTATTTTACAAATATCAACGGCGAGATAATAATTCTCTTGTGCGCCGGAGATAAGAGTTCACAGGCAGAAGATATTATCAGAGCAAAAACTTTGAAAGAAAATTTATAGGAGGTGGACGATATGAAAAAAAATATAGTTAAAACAAAAGTAATTGAAACAGACTTTTTCGCGGATTACGCAAAATCATTAAAAAACAATCCTTCAAAAATGCGCTCATTCAGAAAGCGCATAATTGAAGAGTATAACAAAAACAAAGACATGGCATTGTTTTTAGAGAATTTGAAGATATTAGCTATGGCAAGCGGTAATGTATCTGCTCTGGCTAAAAAATCAAAAATTCAAAGGCATAGCGTGTATAACATTTTATCAAAAGACAGCAATCCGTTGCTTATGAATGTTGTTAACATTATGGATAATTTGGATATATGCTTTATTGCAAAACCTAAAACCGCTTGATATTAAGGGATAGTTCTATTACAATTTGAGTGTAGAGGGCGTCGCCTTTGCTGTATAGCTTAGGCCGCGCTCTCTCTCTTTTGCAAGGCGGGACGCCACTGTTGCATTGCAGAGATAAAAAAAATCTAATAACAGATATTGACAAACATACTCCAAAAACTTGACATTAAAAAATGAATAATATAGACTTTTAACATAACTGAAAAGATGCGCCGACCAAATAACCGAGTTGTTATCGGGAAAAAAGGTTGGCGCATTTTTTTGAATAAAAAAGTATCCGTTATCTCGGAAAAAAGGTTGGTGCATTTTTTTTGAATAAAAAAGTATCCGATATCTCAAAAATAATAGAAGAGCTAAAAGGCGCGCGCCGCCTTGAGGCTCTTTTTTTGTTTGGGAAAACGATATGAGAACTGTCAGTCGCTCTTAGGAATCCCTTCGCTGTAATTAATAAAAGCAGACATCTGTTTTATAGCTATTTGAGGTTTCACAGCTACCGCTGTTTTTAAGAAATTATTGACTATTTTATTTATGGTTTTTTCATACTCAAGTTGTCTTGCTTTAAATTTTGCAACCGAACTTTTGTCAATCATATTAATCAGTTCGGTATAAATATCTTTACCAAAAACCGCGTTGAAAAAGGACTTGACAAATTGTAGAAAATTATCCACAATATATTTGTAAGATAAAAACAGGATATGTGTAAATGCAAAATAAAATCACAATTAAGACGACAAAGGTGTTTGATAAGTGGTTTAATGATTTGAAAGATTATGAAGCTGTTGCAGCGATAAGACATAGAATTGAAAATATTAAGTTTGGAAACTTTGGTGATTTTAGAAAAGTACAGGGAGCAAAGGGAATTTTTGAATTGAGACTACACCTGAAATCAGGGTATAGAATATATTACGTTTATGAAAATAATGTAGTGATAATATTGCTTAATGCCGGCAAGAAATCAACACAGGATAAAGATATAGAGAAAGCAAAAATCTTAAAGGAATGTTTATAAAAAGGGGAAATATGATGAAAATGGAAACTGTAAAAATCAAAACAGCTGAATACAATGATGATGCTTTAATCAGAAAGTTAAAAAGTAATCCAAAGGCTTTGCAGGCTTACATCAATTACATCGCAAAAGAATTCGACAAAGACCGTAATTTAGATGTTTTTCTTGGGTGCTTGAAAGTTGCTATTATGGCAAGCAGAGGGACTGCTACGAATATTTCTAAGACGGCAAAAATTGACAGAAGCGGTATTTATAAGGCGTTGTCAAACAACACAAAGCCGCGAATTGACACATTCCTAAATATCTTGCGAGGCGTTGGTCTGGATATAAAAATCAAAACAGCAGATTGATTTCTTTTTTTAATGCTATAATTTAATCAGAAAGTATATTTAAAAAAAAGATGTTTAATTTAGTTATCAAAATACCTTACACGCTGTAATTAATGCGTGTGAGGCATTTTTTTTGAATAAAAAAGTATCCGTTATCTCAAAAATAATAGAAGAGCTAAAAGGCGCGCGCCGCCTTGAGGCTCTTTTTTTGTTTGGGAAAACGATATGAGAACTGTCAAACAAATTGCCAACTTGAAACCGCCTCGAAGCAAGAGAACGCGGCAAATTGGGCTGTAAAGTATCAGGTATTAAATGCAGAGCAAACAAGCTAATGCGGGAGATATCGCCTAAAAAGTCGCCTTTAGGAATCCCTTCGCTGTAATTAATAAAAGCAGACATCTGCTTTATAGCTATTTGAGGTTTTACGGCTACCGCCGTTTTTAAGAAATTATTTACAATTTTATTTATAGTCTTTTCGTACTCAAGTTGTCTTGCTTTAAATTTTGCAACCGAACTTTTATCGATCATATTGATCAGTCCGGTATAAATGTCTTTACCAAAAACCGCATGTTAATCCAAAGTTAAAATCGGACTATTACAAAGTTAAAAGTGGACTATGGTTACCAGTGTTTTTGAACTTCCAAAAACACTGGTTTTAAATAAATAAGGATTAAAAATGAATGCCTT
>JAISRM010000144.1 GCA_031273645.1 Endomicrobium sp. | reverse complement strand
TGGCATTAAATATAAAACATACCGCCACAGCAAGAGAAATAATTTTCGTCAACAAAGTTTTTTTGCGGGTAAACAAATTTTTCAAGTTCAATTTTATTTTCATTTCGCCCATCCTCAATTTTGCATTAGTATGTTATAATTGTATATCTTTCATCTAAAATAGTTTTGCAACCCTTTAAAAAAATATGTGAATTGTTCAAAAAGAGGAATAAGTTTTCTGCGGCGCAATTAACGGCGGGCGACGCAAATGCGCTTTAATTAAAATTTTCGGGGAATAGTTTTTGCAAATGACGGCGAGTATTCGAGCGCAAGCTGCTTAGGAAGAAAAATTAAAAAGCGCGGGATGACAAAACAGATACGACCGTCCCATAAAACAGACGAAGTCTGCGTAATAACAATTAACAACGGCTTTGCCGTTTAAAGAGGCATAAATATGGACATTTCCCAGCTTTCGCAATCTGTTATAGAAGCCGCCTGTAATGAGGCGCGCAAATACCGTCACGAATATATTACGCCCGAACATATTTTATATGCGGCGCTCGCTTTCAGCGAGGTTCAGGAAATATTTTCATACTGCGGCGCAGACATAAAATTGATTAGAACTCTTATTGAAGAATACTTTAAACAAAAAGTTGACGTTATTAGCGCAAAAACAGAACCCGTAAGCAGCATAGGTTTTCAAAACATTCTAAACCGCGCGCAGCAAAACAGCCTGAACGCTCAAAAAGATACGGTTGACATTGCAGATATTTTAATAGCTTTATATGATGAAACCAAATATTACAGTTCTTATTCTATGCGTAAAGCCGGAATTAAACGAATTGATTTGCTGACGGCGCTTTCTCATAATGACATTGAAGATGAAGAAGAAAATATTTCAGATCCACATGAAAAAGCGGGCAAAAAGAAAAATGCGCTTGAACGTTATGCGATAAACCTCACAAAACTTGCAGGCGAAAACAAATTAGAACCTTTAATCGGGCGCGAAACCGAACTTGAACGCATAATACAGGTTCTTTGCCGCCGCCTTAAAAATAATCCCGTTCTTGTAGGCGATTCCGGAGTGGGAAAAACCGTAATCATCGAAGGCCTTGCTCAAAAAATTGTCAACAATGATATTGCTCCTATGCTTGCCGATTTTTCTATTTTTTCTCTTGATTTAGCGGCTTTACTTGCCGGAACAAAATACCGCGGTGATTTTGAAGAGCGCTTAAAACGGGTTATAGATGAAATTGTCAATAGGGAAAACGCAATTCTCTTTATTGACGAAATTCACACTCTTGTAGGTTTTGGCTCTGTGTCGGGAAATTCCCTTGATGCGGCAAACCTTTTAAAACCTGCCCTTGCCTCAGGCAAAATACGCTGCATAGGTTCCACCACTTACGAAGAATACGCTAAATTTTTTGATAAAGAGCGGGCTTTTTCAAGACGTTTTCAAAAAATTGACATAGATGAACCAAGTATCGACGATTCCATTACTATTTTGCAGGGTCTTAAATCTAAGTATGAAGAATTTCATCATGTCAGCTATACAGACGAAGCAATTGAAACTGCCGTAAAGCTTTCTGCGCAATATATTACCGAACGCAGACTTCCCGACAAAGCTATTGATATAATTGACGAAGCAGGCGCTTTTACGCATATAAAAGCTGCAAAAAATATGAAAACAGAAAAAATTGACGCTAAACTGATAGAAAGCATTATTGCAAAATCGGCAAAAATACCGCAGCGTTCTGTAATAGAAAGCGAAAAAGATAAACTGAAATCTTTGGAAAGCAAATTGTTAGAACGCATTTTTGGTCAGGATGATGCCGTAAGCGCCGTCGTAAAAGCAATAAAACAATCCCGGGCGGGGCTGCGCGCTTTAGAAAAACCAATTGCAAATTTCATGTTTGTAGGTCCGACCGGAGTAGGCAAAACAGAGCTTGCCCGCGGGCTTGCCGACATTTTAGGAATTACTTTACACCGTTTTGATATGAGCGAATATCAGGAAAAACACACGATATCGCGTCTTATAGGTTCCCCTCCGGGATATGTCGGCTATGAAGAAGGCGGCTTGCTTACCGACGCGCTGCGAAAACACCCTCATTGCGTTGTGCTTTTAGATGAAATTGAAAAAGCTCACAGCGACATTTACAATATTTTGCTTCAAATAATGGATTATGCAACTTTAACTGACAATAACGGCCGCAGAGCTGACTTTAGAAATGCGGTTTTAATTATGACAAGCAATGCCGGCGCTCATGAAATAGGAAAAAAGCTTATCGGTTTTAATGATAAATCTATAGACTTTTCTGCAGTAAACAGCGCGGTGGAAAAAATTTTTAATCCCGAATTTCGCAACAGGCTTGACGCTGTTATTCATTTTAAACATCTTTCAAAAGAAATGATTAAATCTATTGTTTGCAAAGAACTCAATCTCTTTAAAGATTTGCTTGCTCAAAAAAATATTACGTTTGAAGCCAGCGACAATTGTATAAACAAACTTGCCCAAGACGGCTACAGCGCAAAATTTGGCGCAAGAAACATCGGCCGCGTTATTGAAGAAAAAATTAAATCCCCTTTTGCCGATGAAATACTTTTTGGCGACCTTTCCAAAGGCGGCAGCGCAAAAGCGGATTATGTTGACGGGGAATATAAAATTACGGTTAAAGCAGGCTTCGTCTGCGTTATGACAAAACCAGACGCATAAAACAGGCGCAGCCTGTTGACAAAAATTTTAAATAAGGCTATTCTTAGATACAATGAAAAAAATTATAGTTTCTTTATTGGTTTTGTTTTTGCTTATGCCCGGGTTTGCTTTAAGCGAGGCCGGAGCTTCTGCTTTTTTTGAGGAAACTTTTTGCGGGCAAAATTCCGCAGGTTTGCATAAAGTTATAGATAACAAAATAATGTTTGTTAAAGATTATTGCCAAATAGCCGCGCAGATAAGAGCCGGCTTTAAAAACTCTTTTACGGTTTTAAGTTTTTCTGCCGGCGGGGGCGATTCTTTGTTGAAAAACGAAAAACAATTTTTTTCTTATAATCCGGCAGTATATAATTCAAGTTCTTATAAAAAACTTTTTACGCTTTTGCCCGCCGGCAATTATTTGTTTAGCGGCTCGTCGGCGCAGCATCATCTTTTATTTTTATTATTTTTAACGTTTATTGTGTCGGCAATGCTTTTGTACATAGGGCTTTTGCGTTTGTTTAATGCAGAATCATCTGTAAAAATAAAAAAATTAATAATAATGAAAACCGGCTTTGCTTGTTAAAAGCCGGTTTTTTATTTTTGGAGGAACAAATGAGTATTAAGAAAACGCTTGCAAGTTTTACCGCATTTTGTTTTTTATGGAGCGTTACAGCCCAGTCTGCAGCGGCCGGCGCGGCGCAGATTGCGGCAAACGACGTCAACGTTTTAAACGACCAAATTTTTTCGTCTGATTTAGGCCACATAATAGACGCCAAAAGTTACGGCACAAAACAGGTCATCGTAAATATTCAGGATTTGCACAGTCATCCTCAGGTTCAAAAAAATATAGCTCAGATAATAGAAAAACTTGACGACAAATATAATGTAAAAGCGATTTATGTGGAAGGCGCAAGCGGAAAAGTGGATCTTTCGTGGCTTTCGTCAATTTCTTCCGGCGGCGATATTAAAAACAAAATAGCCGAACAGCTTATTTTAGACGGAAGGCTTACCGGCGTGGAATATTATGCGTTTGAAAAAAATAAGAACAACGTTTTCGGGCTTGAAGACGCAAATGTTCACAAAGAAAATGTCGAGCGTTTAGGAAAAATATATTCAAATGAAAGCCAGTACCAAGTCGTCATAGCTAAAGTTAAAAATGAAATCGGCTGGCTTTCAAACAAATATTTGGGCGCGTCCTGCAAAAATTTCTTAAATCTTGCGGCAAGATATAATGCGAAAAAAATAAGCGACCACAAATTTTATGCAAGCATGTTTAAATACGTAAAGCAGATAAACGCCGCTCCCGAAGTTTACGGCAACATTTTGCCGATAGACGAAAGCGAGTACGGAGAACTTAAAAAAATCATTGCGATAAACGAAATGGCCGAAAAACTTAAAGTAAACAAAGTAAACGCCGAACTTAGCCAATACGTTTCGGAACTGAAAAACAAAATCAGTTATTCCCAATTTAACAAAATGTCGGAAGGCACCGGCAATTTTAAAGATATTGACGCTTTATGCAAATATATAGAGTATTACGGAATTGAAGGAAATTCAAAACCGAATCTTCGCGGTTTTGTCGCCGTAAAAAATTTAAGTTCGCAGATCAACCCCGTGGCTTTATTTTTTCAGGAACAGAAACTGCGCGAAACAATAATATCGGCTCTTTCTTCTTCCATACAGGAAAACGAAATATCTTTCTTAAACAATTTCTTTTACTTTTTTCAAGGCTATCTTACCAATTCTCTTACGGCAAAAGACGAACGCTACTTTATGGAAACTTTTCAAAGATTTAGAGACATATATGCAAAATATTCATCTTCCGATCATTTAAAATCTTTAAGCGAAAATTTTCCAGTTTTAAACGATTATTACAGCGTTAACAATCAAAGAAACGAAATATTTTTGCAAAATATCAATAAAAACACGCAGCTTGTATCCGGCGATAAAATTGAAAACGAGCCGCCTCTTGCCGTTTTAAATAATTCAACAGAAATAATAATAGTCGTGACCGGAGGATACCATACTCACGGAATATCGGAACTTTTAGACGCAAAAAAAATAAGCAATGTCGTAATAACGCCCAGAATTACCGAAGGGCTTGAAGCCGCCGAAGCAAATTACAGGCAGATAATAGCCCAGCAGAGCATGTTTTTCAGCCAGACTTTAGCGCCGTCGCTTGACTTGCCCGCGCTTGAAAGAGCGTTCACTATTTTTAACGCGGCTGCGCGCTTATATGAGCTAAAGGCTCTAAGTTCTGAGCAGGCGAAGAAAGCCGTAAGCGATTTAAAGTCAATTTTTGAAAATGTGAAGCCGCAAGAATTGATAGGCGCTTTAACGCAGCAAAGCGTTTTTACCGCCGGCGCTCTTGATATGCTTACCGGCTTTTTAAAAGATGTTTACGGGGAAAATAATCTTGTAATCAACGTATCGGATACTTATTATAATATTAAAATATCCGGCGCAGAAATTACGTTTTCAAAAAATGCCGACGGCTCTTACACGCTTCAAAACGTTCAAAAGCCGCCGGAAAGTTCCGACATGCAAAATCTCGAAAGTTTCACGCTTGGGTTTACAGACATAATCGCTTTAGCGCAAAATGTTCTTTCAAACTCTTTTGATTTATATTCTTTGACCGATATTAATAATGCCCAAACTTATGAAACGTTTAAGAAAATTTTCATTTACGCCGCCTACTCAAATTACGATTTATCAAAAAAAGGCGTTTACGGCGTTATCCCCGAAATAGAACAAAATTACAAAGATAAATCTGTTGACGAAATTCCCTACGAACTTATAGGCAGAATGCCTGAATTTTTTCAAAAAGCGGCTTTTCAAAAGCAGCGTGAAAAAGACGAGACAAAGCCGTCTGAACAGCCGAGCAAATCAACGTCGGCGCTGGTCAAAATGGCGAAATTTATTGTAGGATTATTTTTCATGCTTATGCTGGCGCACAGTCTTGCCGGCGCTCCGGTCAACCCTAATCCGCTTCCAACGCCTCAAGTTACTGTGGAAATTCCGATAAGCAACAATCAGATACGCGGCGTTTATCCGGTATTTTCTAAGGGCGCTGCGCTGACCGGAAGTTATGCCGGTTCAACCGACGAAATAAACAATGACGCGCAAAAACTTATAGCCGAAAGGGGCGTTATACTTTATGATTGGAGCGTTTATGTAAAAGCGCTGCTTTTATACCCTGAAGAAAACAAAGATCTGGTCGGCAAAATGGTTACCGCTCTACATCAGGCAGGAGATGTAAGAAGCAATAAAGATTTTAATTATAACGGAGCAAATATTGCGGCCGGACACGGATATTTTTGGAAAATCGTGGACATTTATGGAAGATTCCTTAAAGATCAGGCTCAGCCTATAACCGGAGAAAACGCATGGATCGCAATGACTATGGCCGACATATACAATGCCTACAAAGGCACGGACATCGGCAATAAAGCTTATGAAATTATGAACGATTTAGGCAAAGCCATGATCGCTTTGCAGCAGCCTTCAGGTTTAATAGTAATGGCTCCCGAAGATAAAGTAGGGCATTATGCGTATCTGGGCATAGATTACAATAAAGTCGTATCCGTTGAAAATAATATATCGGCTTTATCGGCTTTAAGAGCTTTAGCGCAATACGCAAATGCAACCGACAGAAAAACTTATGCCGCCGCAGCCGACAAGCTTGAAAAAGCTTTAATGGGAATGTACAACAAAGAGATTGGTTATTTTGTAACGGGAATAGATGACAAAGGTTCAAAGAATTTAAAATTTGCCACAGACTGTCAAACGTGGATGATATTGGCGCTGGGAGTAGAAAAATTAAATAAAAATATGAATGACGGCAATTTCAGCAAAGATCTTTTAAAACGCACGCTGGAAGGAGCCGGAGTAAAAAATGAAAAAGGCGAATATATAGGAGTTGATTTTATAAATTCAAGGCAGAACAAGATAGTCAGTTTTGAATGGACTTTCGGTTTTATAAAAGCGGCGGAAGAAGTGTTAGCCGTTACGCCTGACCCGCTTTTGCTTGCCGCAATAAATTCCATGAAGCAATACATTGAAAGCGCAAAATCATCTGAGGGACTTTTGCCTTATTCCGATGTTGATTATTTTGCTCAAACCGGACACGGCTGGATCATATTTCCAAAGTTAAAAAGTCTGGCTTCAACTGCATGGGGACTTTTTCCAAAAGACGTACAGCCTTTTGTCATAGTATCTGAGTTAAAAAAGACTTATGTTGCGACCCCGCAAGAAATAGCCAAAGCTGCGCCGGCGCAAAAACCTTCGCAGTCTGTAGATGCGGAAAAACCGAAAGCTCAAGCAGCGCAAAGCGCCGAAGCGGCGGTAAAGTTTAAATACGGCGCGCCAAATTATTATGGCGGAGAGAATTGGGCGGTTGCCGTGTTTGATGGGATGGCCGGAAAAAATATTGAAAAAGAGGATGTTATAAGAATAGGTTTTGACAGCAATTCTAATTCGCCGAATTTTCTTTTAAGAATGATTTATGAAGACGGCTCTACGGTTTATTATAGCAATGACAATCTTGCCGGGACCGTTGCAGGGACAGTTAAAATGACGAAAAAGAACGGTTATTATGAAGCTGTTGTAACTCGTTCCGGAAAGCTTAAAGAAGTTGCGGCAGACTTTGGCGCGACGACTCTTCATTATAACGGCAAATTAAATCCAAATAATAACGGCAAACCGAATTTTAATTCCTTTACAGTGTTGTCGGCAGGCTCTTTAAATGCCGGTAAAGCTAAAACTTCGGGGGCATTTCTTCTTCCTTTTGCTTTGTTTGCTTCAGGCAGAAAAAAAGAAGATGAAGAAGCGCAACAGCTTCCTGTCTTAAAAAGAGTACAGCGGTTTATTAATAATTTATTTGGACGCAAAACCTCTGCGCCTGCGCAAACGCCCGCGCAAGCGCCCGCGCAAACCGCGCCTGCTCAAGTTACGCCTTTAATTGCAGAGCTGTTTTTTGACAGCGTATATGATGCAGAGAAGTTCATACAAGCGCAAAGAAACAGCATACAAAGCAGCGACTTTACGCAAGACAAAAATTTGCAGGACGCTTTTAACATTTTACAGATTTCTTACAATTGGGACAGCAAAACAGATTTCTTAGTGCCGGTGGAAACCGATAATGAATTTGTTAAGCAGCTGTTAAAAGAAATGCCTGTAATAAGCGACGGCGTCAACAGATATTTATTTTATAATGCGCAGGCGCCCGGAGTAGATATTCTTGCGATGAGCGATTTCAGAAGAAAGTTGAGAACCGATATAAGCGAAATTGGCAGGCTAAACAAAGATAACATATTTTCAAAAATCGTTTCAATGCGTCAAAACGCTTTATTAAAGCTTGATGATTTGATACAGTCAAATATATTTCAAAACGCAGAATCTGCCGGCGAAGTTTTTGATTATCTTGCTATGGTTGATAATGCAATTGCAGATAATATGGACGCTGCTTCTCAGGAAGAACTGCAACAGCGTTTTGATGACAGCGATATTAAGTATATGCAAATTATTAAAAACAGGCAAAATCAGAGTTTCTTAGCCGATATAGTTGAAAATAAAAACGAAGATTTTAAAGAAATTAAATACAGAGCTTTTGCTTTTCTCTATTTAAAAATTGCAAATCCTTCTTACAAGCTTTCCGAAGATATTTTAGCGGCTTTTAAAAACGCGCAATTACCGACAACTGACAGCCACTACGATTTCAGGGCTTCTATAGCGGCGCAAAACGCCGATATTTTAGACGAACATTTAGCTCGGGGAGCGGCAAAATCTTATATTGTTTTCAAAAACAAAACGATTAATCTAAACAGAGATAATCTTATATTTGCGTGGAGTTTAAATATGGGAAGCCGGAGGTACGCCTCTTCTCAGTACGCGCTTTTAGATAATAATGGTTTTACAGATGATATTTCGCCGGAAATTTTTGACATGAAAACGCCGGCAACAGATTTGAATATAATTTTTAAACTTATGCAAGACGCATGGAAAAGAACTTCTGATACAAATGCGCGCGAGTTTCTTGAAACAGAAATAATAAATGCATCAAAATATTCGCAGGAGCTTGCGGACTTTATACTTTCAACCCAAGAGTTTTCAACTCAAGAGTCTTCAACTCAAGAGCCTTCAGCGCAAGCGCCCTTGACGCAAGATGCCGCGCAGGCGGACGCGGCGGCGCGCCTTTCCCAAAGAACTTCCGAAGGCAGCAGGCTGCAAAGTTCTCCTATTGCTATGATAGGCGTTCTTGCGGCCGCAGGTTTTTTTAATTTTGTGTCTCCCGCATTAGCGATAGCGGCTGCAGCTTTATTTATATATATGATGACCAAAGACGGCACATTCGCCGATATAGGCAGGCTTCTTAAAAATTTATATAACAAACTTTTTGTTAAAGTTCCCTTGCTAAAACAGATTACAGGCAAAACAACTCAATCAGTTGCGGAAGTAAACATAATCAATGTCTCTTCTGATAAATTTGAAGCCGCAAAAAAAATATTTGGTTCTCAGGCTTTAACATTATCGGAAAACAGAGCGTCTTTGCCCGTATATATGGCTGACGCCGCTTTGTTTGCCGAAAACATGGATTCTTTTTCAAATACCGGAATAAAAACCGGCGATAAATCCGTATATAGCGGTTATATTGACGGAACTGTCGTTATCTATGCAGAAAATATAGACGCCGCTAATTTAGCGCAATTATTGTCTGAGGGCAAATTCAAAGAAATAATAAGCTCTTATCTTCCGGTTTCCGGTCAAATATCTATAGATCCGCTGGTAGTTGATGCAACAGTTTCATATGCGCAACTTCGGAGCGAGTTTGAAACTCTTACAAAGCAGCCTTATGACCCTGCAAAAACGTATTTTTACGAAAATTTATCTAAAGAAGCTGCGCAGGTGTTGAACAAAATTAAAAACGGCTATGAATATGCCGAAAACGGCATACCGCGCATTTATATGGCTGTTGACAGAATGCAAGGCGATTATGCTTTAACGCTGTTTGACCATACGCGTACGCTAAAGCAGGCTGAGGCATGGACGTATGCAAAGAGGTTTATAGTATTTTTAGACAAAATAAACACAATTGAAGATTTTAACAAATATTTTGAAACAATTTTTACAAAAGCAACTAACGGCAACATTATAATTACCGCCGCTCTTGCCGAAAATCTAAGTAATGCCGGCAAATTAAATTCCGTTATCCAAACAGCGCGCGCCGCCGGAATAAGCATCATGGTTGAAGACGCGGCGGAACCCGCATTGCAGAAACTTTTTGACGGAACGTATTCCGTTGAAAATAAAACTATTACCGACGCTTTAGACATTGCGGTAAGCCCCCAAAACGTTGAAATAATAGACGATAAAACCGCCGATTTTGACAATGCTTTAAGAAATTCAAACATCGTAACGGTCATATATGAATCCGCTATAGAAAATCATCTTGGCGCAGATCGTTCGGGTTTTGCAAAGTACGTTCTTGATATATGGACTTCCTCAAAAGCGCTTGCAAACATTTTTGACCGTCCGTTGACGCCCGAAACCGCTTTAGAAACAGCAAGAAATATCGACGTCGCTAAAATCTTAAAAGAGTTTCCGGATATTACGGTTCATGCAGTTATTAGCCAATACTCGCAGCTGCCGTTAGATCTTTATTACAACACTATTTTTTCAAGATATATAGATAAAATAGAGGCGCAAACTTCATTATTGTTGTCAGAAGAAAAACTTACAATAGCAAAAAAACAGGAAATACTAAAAGAAAAGCATAAAATAATGACAGCCTTTTATAAAGGCGCGCTTGAAAAACTTCTTATCGCAGCAGAGTTAAAAGCCGAAGGCCGCGCTTCCGGCTTGAAAAATAAAAATATAGAAAAACTGCTCGGGCAGCTGCTTGCGATAAAATATTTTGAGACGAAGTATCCCGCTGACAATGAATCTGTTATAGACGGTTTAAATAATGCCAATGATAAAAATTATATTGAAAAAATTACAGATGCGCTTATGCAAGCCCGGCCGGACGCAGAAACGCCAGACAAAGAAGATGCGCTTAAACAAGCCCCGCTTGGCACAAAAACAGCCGAAAAAGCAATAGAACTTATAATGGTGTACAGCAAAGAAGTTGAATTTGATAAAGACAATTTTAAGCCCGACACAGCAGACACCCGCGCAATAAGAAGCATACTGTCCGCCGCATAGTCAGTCCAAACTCAAACTACAGGCGAAGTCTGTTTTATGCAGGCTTCGCCTGTTTTATGCAGACTTCGTCTGTTTTATGAAACGACAGTACGAATCTTTGTTGTCATTCCAAAATCTTTGTTGTCATTCCCGCGAAATATGATGATACGACAAGCGCAGCTTGTCATTTTCGCATTTTTAATATTTTTTATTCCTTAGCAGCCTGCGCTCGAGTGTCTTTATCGGGCGGGTTGATCCGCGTTGCCGTTCACAAAATTACGTTTTTCAAATTAAAAATGGTTTTTTGCATGGTTTATTTATATAATATGAGTATGATAAAAAACATATTATTATCGGCAGTTTTTGTTTGCGCGTCCGCTTTTTTGTTTTCATGCGCTCATGTTGCGGCAAAGAAAAATCCCGACGGTATTTATGTGGCTAAAGCTAAAGTGGCCGATAGAAAAATAATAGTTACTGACGAAAAAGGCAAAAAAGCGCGCTATATTATCAAAGGCGTATGTTACGCTCCCGACATTGCCGGTCTGTCTTATTGGCAGCATTATAAAACGGATTTATCTTTGATAAAAAATATAGGCGCAAATTCCATAAGAACTTACAGACCTTTGGGCGCTTATTTTGAAGACGGTTCGCTTAACAAAACTCAAACTCTTCAAATTTTAGACGCTTTTCTTGAAGAAGGAATTACAGTTGCGGCAGGCTTTTCTTATGAAGATATGCGTTCCGAAGGATTGATGGAGCAGTATCTTGAAATGTTTGGCAATCACCCTGCCATTTTGATGATAGTTTTGGGAAACGAATACAATTATCATTACGATCAATGGTTTACTAAAAAAGAATGGCTTAAAAAACTTAAGCTCGCCGTAAAAACCGCCAAAAAACTTGCTCCTAATAAAATTGTAGCCACTGTTCACGGAGAACTTCCTTCAAAAAAAGAATACAAAAAATATGTAAAGCTCGGGCTTAACCTTGTAATGACAAACATTTACAGAGGTTCAAATTTCGGGTTTGCCAAAGACGATTGGTATTCTTTTGCAAAAAACATGCCGTGGGTGCTGGGGGAATTTGGCAGAGCGTCGGTTGACGCCGACGGTTCAAATGCGCAGCGCGCGCAAGAAGCAGCGCTTGAAACTTTGATTAGATCTATGGAAAGCGGCTATTTGTTTATGCTCATCGATGATCCGGCAAAAGGTTCTTATGAAAAAACTCCTGGCGCAGGCATGGAAAACAGTTTTGGAGTTTATGACGAAAACAGACAGCCTAAAGAAGCCGTTCAAACCGTAAAAGAAGAGTACAATAAAATAAAAGGCGTAATTTATTAACCCCCGCCCGCTTGGATTTGGATTTTCAATCCTTCTTTTTCTTAACCCATTAATTCAGCCTTCGGCTGCTGTTTTATCAAAAAAGACGCGTCTGCTTCGTCATCCCGCGAAAACAAGACAGGCTTCGCCTGTTTTTTTGTGCTTGAAGCTTTCTGTCTATTGATAACTTCCATTTTTATTATGGCAGTTAAAAATCAGGCTTCGCCTGTTTTTCAAGGTCTGTCATTCCCGCGAAAACGGGACAGACTTCGTCTGTTTTTTTTGTGCCTGTCATTCCCGTGATTTTAATATTTGTTCTTCCTTAGCAGCCTGCACTCGAGTGTTTTTATCGGGTGGGAATCCATGTTTAATATTAATATAGCCTCTAACATTATTTCTTTTCAGACTGCGTCTGTTTTTATAAAACAGCCGAAGGCTGTAAAAAGATTTTTTTAGCAAACGTGGATTCCCATTTTCATGGGAATGACAGACCCGGACTGCGTCTGTTTTTATAAAACAGCCGAAGGCTGTTAGCAAACTTTGATTCCTATTTTCATGGCAATTACAAACCGGCGGGGTACAATTTAAGCAAACAATCATGAGGTAATATAACAAACCGTTTTGCTTCCATAAATCAAATATGGCGCTAAAATAGGGCTTATTTTATCTGGGAATTTCATTTATAATTCGACGGCTAACAATCTTACAGAATCCACCATTGTTGTCCAAGAAATATCAGCTGCATATGCGTATTTTTTCTGATATCTTTTCCATAAATCAGACATGACAGAACTTTTTTCAATTGTTTCTATTATGCTGTCGGTTTCTGCTATCTGTTGTATTGTATTACGATTTTGAGCAGTTTTTTCTAAGGCGCTCTTAAAAATCTTTTTATCAAAAGCATGCGTTTTGGTTAAAATATATATGTCATAAAAATCTCTCATTCTTGTGTTAGTTATACCTCGGGCAATAGTTGTTTCAAATTTCTCCGCAAGAACCGTTTCCACATTGTATGCCATAACCAATATACTTCTATCTTCAAACATAAGTTTAAAATCATGTTTAATTTCTTTCGGCGTTACAAAATCGCCTGCGCTGACATCTACTTTAATAAGTTGTTTTGTCTTATCCAAAATTGCTTCAACAGAAACGCGGTAGCCGGGATAGTCTGCGTCTTCTCGGATTTCTTCTATGTTTTTAAAAGTTAATCTGACATTATCGTCTATAGGAACGGATAAAATTTCTTTAATTACTGACTTTATATCATCTTCTGTCAGTTTCATTTTCTTAATAACAGCGTCCAAGTCCATAGTACTGCGCGTATCTATGCCAACCATTGACGATATCAGCATACCGCCTTTAAGAATGAATTTATTTTTATATTTTGAAATTGAAATTCTTTCAAGCAACCGCTCCAACATAAAATTGCGTAAAACAATTTCCGGATTTATATTTCTTTCTTTGGCAAAATTTCTCATTAAGGCTTTTAGCTGCGTAGATGTTTTCACAGCAAAACCTCCATATAATTACGCATAACTTTTGTTATTCCAAAATCTTTAGCTGTTTTCATAAGTAAATTAAGATTTTTATCTTTTCGTTTTGAATATTCTTTAAGAGCCTGAGTAACAACTGCGATATCCATCTGATTACGGCTTCTTATACAATCACAAATTGTTCTTTCAAGACCATACAGAAACACAGGATGCCCAAAACCTGTTTGCATTGTTATGATATCTTTTTTATATAAACTTAAGTTTAATGAAAAAACCGTTACCCCGTCTTGCTTAAGATGTTTTGTATTATATCCAATCGGAACGGTAACACTATAATTTATGGGGTCTCTATCAGTAAGATTATGAAGAAACAAAGCTGTTTCATGCGAATAGATTAATTTAGACCGCTGTTTCTGTAAAATATACATTTTGTCAGGTAAAATGTCAGGAGAAATATAAATGCTGTGAGCAACATGCTCCAGCTCGCCGCTTTTAGCAAGCAGCCACAGCTGCGCACGAGATATACCAATAGCGTTTGCTTCCGCTGTTGTAATAATACCGTTTTTCTTTTTAAGCAAAGATTTCAATTCGTTCATATATAATCCTTTACTTTGGCGCTAACATTGTACACGAAGTTAGCGCCAAAGTCAAATATGTATATTACATATGGTCTGGTTTTTGGGGATAGATTAATATTACAAGAGTGCGTTAAGAATTGACGACAAAACAGACACGGCTATTTCATAAAACAGCCGAAGACTGTTTGGTTGCATTACAGACGTTTTGAAATTAGGGGCGCGCGTAAAAAAGAAGCCCGCGGATTTTGTTTGCGGGCTTCTTTTTGCGGCTTAGACGTTTATTATGCAGCGGTTTTGGCGCTGCCGCCGTCGGCGGCGGCGCGTCCGGCGATTGCTCTGAAAACTTTTGTTGGGATAATTTCTGTTGAACAACTTCCGTTTGACAACATTGCGCCGGACGATTCTCATCGGACGATTTTCATCAAAAAATTCTCGACGATAATCGTCCGGCGATAGCCGTCCGGCGCAAACATATTAATGAACCTCCGCGCAGCAAGCTGTACGGCAGTATCGCTGACTGTCAGCAGTTAACGCCGATTTTTTAAACAAAGAGCCTGCCTTTCAACAGACGCAGTCTGTTAGGAATTTAATATGTTTAACGCGCTTTCGTCTTGGGCGTCTGTTATGAATTTAATTCCTGTTTCTTTTTCTGTTTCTCTGTTGACTGAAAAAATATCGTCTCTTGAAATTGCCGGCATTGAAAATCTGCGCGCTCCCGCCATAAGCTGCTGCAAGCCGCAGGTTAATTTATCGGCAAGCGTCCAAATTGCAATTGCGCCGTAAGGAATGTTTTTCATTTCAGATTTTCCTATTTTCTTTTCTACGTCGTAATAGCCGGCAAAAATTTCTTCCGCAGATGAGCCGTGCTCTTTTAACGACGGCGGCAGCTGGCTCCAGTTGCCGTTTAGCGCGTCTTTTTCGTCAGGTTTTATCGCGCCTTCTATGTTTGAACCTAAAAAGCCGGGAATCATAACGGCTCGGCCCATACATATTAATTTAACGAACGGCGCGCCAAGCGCTAAAGCTTTAAAAATTTGGTCTTCTCTTGCAAACCCTCCGGCAAAAGCTATATCTGCAACTTTTTTTCCGCGCGCGCTAAGAGCGGCCGCATATTGCGCGGCTTTTGCATGAAGAAGTATGGAAGGAACTCCCCACGACTGCATCATGTTCCACGGGCTCATACCCGTGCCGCCGCCGGAACCGTCTATAGTAAGCAAATCGAGTTCCGTTTCGGAAGCAAGTTTTATCGACATAGCCAGCGCTTCCATACCGTAAGAACCGGTCTTAAGCGATATGCGCTTAAACCCTATGCTCCGAAGATATTCTACACTTTTTTTGAAATCTTCCTGCACTTGCGCTGCTGTGTTTAAGTTGGTGTATCCTATTCTGCTGTGGCGGGCAAAAGATTTTATGGCGCCCGCTTTAAACGCCGCCTGAACTTCGGCGGCCGTCGGGTCGGGGTCAACAACGTATCCTCTGTTTTTTAAAAAAAGCGCGTATTCCAAATCTGTAACTTGAATTTCGCCGCCGATATTTTTTGCGCCTTGCCCCCATTTCAGCTCTAAAATCACTTTGTCGCCGTACTTGTCTATTATGTATTGCGCCACGCCGTTTCTTGTGTCTTCAACGTTCATCTGAACTATTATTGCGCCAAACCCGTCGTAATATTTTAAATACGCGTCGATACGCCTTTCAAGTTCCGGAGCTTTGTTTATTTTGCCGTTTTCAAGCGAGGAAGATTTGTCAACGCCGACGACGTTTTCGCCTATAACTATCGGAAACCCCGCTAAAGCCGCGCCTATGGCAAAAGAGTTCCAATATTTTGCCGCTATAAACGTGGAGCCCAAAGCGCCCGTCATTAACGGGATGCGCGCTTTTGTTTTGATTTTTGTTCCAAATGAAATTTCGGTGTTAACGTTTGGAAAAACGCAGTCGTCTTGAGAATCGGATAAGCCTTTAGGAAGTCCGGCCGCTCCGTAACAGTATCCGTTTATTCTAAGCGCGTCGTAAGAAATTCCGGTCTGCGTTTCAATGCCGCTGCCTGCCGTTACAACGCCGAAGTCTCTGGGATAGAGCATTTTTCTGCCTTTTATTGACGACAGCCATGTTTCGCATTTGCCTTGACAGTCCGCTCTGCAAAGGGTGCATAATCCCGACGGAGTAGGGTTACCCCTGTTTATTGCGCCTAAAACGTCGTTATTTTTTTCCATAGATTTTGCTCCCTTTTATTTTTTTACATATTCGTTTAAAGGTTTAGTTCTGTATTGAGGCGCCGGCATTTTGTCTGTGCTGACATAACCTGCCGCCGCGTTTATAACGTCGGGAATTCTTCCCACTACTGTGGCGCAGGTAAGTTCTACCGTCGCCGGCCTGTTGATAATTACCTGTGTTGAAGGTTCGCCTATAAGCGTCCAGTCGTTGCAGTCAAATTCTTCGGGAGCGTAAACTTTGCCTATGCATTCTGATTCTATCGTTATGTTCTCTTTTGTTTCGGTAGTAACTACGGCAGACATTCCTGTTGCATGGCCTGCCGGAACCGTCATGGCAAGCGTAGAACTTTTTAAATCTTTAGAATAAGTCTGCGGAACCGTTTTTTGCGTTTGGCGCAGTATTGTAAGGCCGAGCTTGTCGCAAAGCCAGCCGTTGACGTTCCACATGTATGAAGGAAGATAGCTGCCGGATTCTATAACTTTTTGTCTTTCTTCATCGCTTACTCTGTCGGCTGAAGCTATTTCTTTTTCAAAGGTTTCAAGATCAAGTCCCGCGCCGTGCGCTTTTGCTAAAGCTATTCCGTAATCTTCAACATTGTAGCTCGATTTGCCTTTGATTTTTGTTATCGTCTGGGTTGCGCCCGAAAGAACTGTTATAAGGTTTCCCCAGAAAACGTCTTGATATCCGGAGCCGCAAATTGTGCAGTTGTTCTTTTTTGCAAGGTCGTCGATTTCTTTTGTAAGAGCGGGAGAAGAATTTTGAGGATAAAAAGCTTCTTCGCAGGTCGATATGGCGTTAACTCCGGTTTTTGCGCAGATTAAAAAAGCAGTTTTTAAATCCTGCATAAGGCTCATTGTGGTGATAATACAAATGTCGGGTTTGTCTTTTGAAAAGACGGTTTCGGCTTCCTTTGCGTCGCGCACTATTACGCCTTTTTTGCCGCCTCCTATAATGTCGCCGATGTCTTTGCCGATAACTTCGGGTCTTACGTCAAAAGCGCTTACAATTTCTCCGCCTTTTTCATAAACGTAACGCATTGTGTAAACCGACATTTTCCCGCAGCCGTACTGAGCCGCTTTTACTTTTCTCTCCATTTCTGACCTCCCTTATTTTATTGTTAACCTGTACCCCGCAGCTTGCCGCAAGGCGCAGCTTAACTGTCATTACCGAAAGTCTAAATGTCCTTTTTCCCTAATCATCCACAGCAGGCTTCGCCTGTTTTTTTGTGTTTGAAGCTTGCTGTCTATTGATAACTTCTATTTTTATTATGGCAGTTAAAAATCAGGCTTCGCCTGTTTTTCAAGTTGTCATTGTCGCAAAAGCGGAACAGACTTCATCTGCAGGCTTCGCCTGTTTTTCAAGGTCTGTCATTCCCGTGAAAACGGGAATCCATGTTTAATATTAATATAGCCTCTAACATTATTTCTTTTCAGACCGCGTCTGTTCTCATAAAACAGCCGAAGGCTGCAGGCTTCGCCTGTTTTTTTGTGTTTGAAGCTCTCTGTCTATTGATAACTTCTATTTTTATTATGGCAGTTAAAAATCAGGCTTCGCCTGTTTTTCAAGTTGTCATTGCCGCAAAAGCGGAACAGACTTCGTCTGTTTTTTTTGTGCCTGTCATTCCCGTGAAAAAGGGAATCCATTTTTAATATTAATATAGTTTCTAACATTATTTCTTTTCAGACCGCATCTGTTCTTATAAAACAGCTGAAGGCTGCAGACTCCGTCTGTTTTTTTTGTGCCTGTCATTCCCGTGATTTTAATATTTGTTCTTCCTTAGCAGTCTGCGCTCGAGTGTTTTTATCGGGTGGAAATCCATGTTTAAAAAATCAGTTGACCGCTGACAGCTATCGCTGATAGTTTGCGCTGACAGTTAACGCTGATACCGCGCAGCTTGCTGCGCGCAGGTCATAATGACAACCAAAACAATAGTAAACAATTAATCTTTAAAAACAGGCGAAGCCTGCTGATTAGAAATCAAATTTCGCTGTAAGAATGTCGCGTTTGGTAAGAGGTCTCGAGAGAGAAACGCCTTCAAAAGAAGAGCACCGGCTTAAAGCAACGTATAGCTGTCCCGGTACAAAACTGCCGTATTCCATATCTATTATAACATTTTCAAATGTTTTTCCCTGACTTTTGTGAATTGTGACCGCCCAAGAAAGTTTTAAAGGGTATTGTTTAAAAAATCCCGCGCTTTCGGTTTCTATTTGTTTAAGTTCGTCGTTCCATTTGTATTTAAAAAGTTCCCATTTGTAAGGTTCTACATGCTCTATGCGGCCGTCTGGAAATTTTACGCATATCAAAGTTTTGTCGCAAGACGGCGCGCTTTTTATGCTTTCAACCGAACCGATGCTTCCGTTTACCCAGCGCCCTTTTGAATCGTTGTTCAACATCATTACCTGAGCGCCTTTTTTTAATACGAGCTCGTATTCGGCGGGAAGCATTTTTGAATTTTCTTCAATGTTTTCGGTTTCAGCCGTAAAAACGGCTTTTTCGTCTTTAATGTTTGAAAGGTAGCGGTAATTTATTTCGGAAGCTTTTTTGTTTGTGGTGGTAAGATAAACCGCCATCGGTTTTGCCGGCGCTGCGGCGCAAACTTTTTGATTTAAGAGATCAAGTTCTGCGTTTGCGGCAGTGCCGTTTCTTACCGCGTTTAATAAAGTAATAAAGTATTTTTCATTTTGGCGGTATATTTTTTTAAGTTCAACCGTGTGAAACATGCACTCGCTTAAAGAATGCGCGCTTAAAAAGTACGGAGATTTGTAAAGCGAATTAAAAATGCGCGCTTCCTGCTTTTGCACTACGGGAGGCAGCTGCATTAAGTCGCCTATAAAAACCATCTGCACTCCGCCGAACGGCTCGCTGTAACATTCTCGGTTTAATCTAAAAAATCTGTCTATGCAGTCTAAAAGATCGCAGCGCAGCATGGACGCTTCGTCAATAATTACCGTTTCAACTTGTTTATAGATAGATTTTTCCGGCAATTTTTTCTTTTTAATTTTTGATAAAGTAATGTCGGGCTTAAAATTAAAAAAAGAATGCACGGTTTCTCCGCCGGCGTTTAACGCGGCTACCCCCGTAGGCGCAATAACGACGGTTTTTTTTTGCGCGCGCCCAATGTAATATTTTAAAAACGTGGTTTTGCCCGTGCCGGCGTTTCCGGTAACAAAAACGCAGTCGTTCGTCTGCGATATCAAATCGTAAGCCTGTTTAAAATCTTCGTTTATTTCAAGTTTCATGTTTGTCCTAAAAGCTGAAATTAAAACTTCTTTAAATTTTTAATGCTTCCTGCGCAATTTACAAACCGTAATGTTGTGAGATAAAGTCAACCCGCATAAGCGGGCAAGGCAAAACCTCGTATCATTCAAATGACCCGGCCGTAAGGTCGCGGGAAAAATTACTTTTTAAATTTCAAAACATTTTGCGTCTAAATCATATTCTTTTTTAAAAGCAAATTTTTGAAATTTGTAATCGGGCGTTTGCTTTTTGCCGTTACAAATTTTCCGGCAGATTCTTAAATTCCGGCTTTTTTTGTTTGGCTGCGCTGTTTGCGTCTTTACTTTTAAAAATCAGCGGGCGTTTTGTATTTTAAATAAACTGCTTTTTCAAGATCGTATGCGGCGTATCTTTGTTTTTTAAATTCCTGCGCGGCTTTTGGAAAAACGGTTTTTGAATATTCTTCAAGAACGCGCAAAGATTCCTGCGCGCGCTTAAAATTTGAAATTATTATTTGAGATAAGTTTTTTGAATCAGTTTCAGGCAGGCGGCGGCCGCCGTCTGAAATGATGTCGCGCTCTTTTATCAGCTCTGCATAGCGGTCTCTTAAGATTTTGTCCGTTTCGTGCCGGACGGCGCGCGTTTTTTTATATAAAACAGTATCGTCTAAAACGTAACGCAGACAATCTTCAACAACCCTTAACCCTTCGCGGCAGCGGTTAAGATTAGCATCTATAATACGGCAGCAGCTTCGCCGCTTTTCTTGCAGACATTCTTGCCGGCGTCCTTTTCGCTGCAAGCGCAATGCGGGCAGCGGCGTTAAAACGTCAAAAGTTTTAACGCCTAAGCCGGTATTTTTTTTGTCTTTTTGTTTTTTTAATTTTTCTTTTTTCATTATCAAATTTTAACAATATCCCGCAGCTTGCTGCAGCCAACCTACATTAATACTTTCAGGAAAGACAGACAAAAACAAAACAGACGCAGTCTGCAACCCACATAAAAACTTTCAGGACATACTGCGTCCGGTTTGTCATTCCCATGAAAATGGGAATCCAAGTTTGCTAAAAAATTCTTTTTACAGCTTTCGGTTGTTTTATAAAAACAGACGCAGTCTGAAAAGAAATAATGTTAGAAGCTATATTAATATTAAACATGGATTCCCACCCGATAAAAACACTCGAGTGCAGGCTGCTAAGGAAGAACAAATATTAAAAACATGGGAATGACAGCGAGAGGCGGTTTCCATTTTCATGGAAATGACAGACGCAAACAAAACAGACACTGGCTGCGTTCCATAAAACAGGCGAAGCCTGTCCCATTTTCATGGGAATGACAGACCTTGAAAAACAATTAACAAAACAGACACTGGCCGCCAATCCCATAAAACAGACGAAGTCTGTCCCGTTTTCACGGGAATGACGGGCACAAATAAAACAGGCGAAGCCTGCAAGTTTAAAAATCAGTTAACTGCTGACAGTTAGCGCTGATACACTGCGTCTTGTTGCGCGCAAAATCATTTTCTTATCGTAGCGTTTGGCTTATAGTATTAATTAAAGCGGTTTTGCCGCTTTGCCGTAGCGTTCTAGTATAGTATTAATTAAGTTCGTTGTGGATTTGCCTTTTATAAACGGGAACCTATACACCTTTTTAACAAATTCTCTTCCTACTATTTCCGAAAGTTTATAGTCTCCGCCTTTAACTAAAATGTCGGGGCAAAGTTTTTTTAAAAGTTCGTAAGGGGTTTGCTGTCCGAAAACAACAACGTAATCAACCGGTTTTAAAGTAAGAAGAAGTTTCGCTCTGTCTTTTTCTCCCACAAGCGGCCTTTTAGGACCTTTGAGGCATCTTAAAGATTTGTCCGAATTTATCGCCACTATTAAAATGTCGCCCATAGATTTTGCTTTTTCAAAAAGGGACGTATGCCCCAAATGAAGTAAATCAAAACAACCGTTTGTAAAAACGACTTTTTTTCCGTTTTTTTGAAGTCTTTTAACTTCTTTTTGCATCTTTTGCCAAGTCAACGCTTTTTTCATTTTTTATAGTCCCCGCTATTTTAAAAAGGAGATTTCTACGCTAAACATTTGCGTCTGTATTCAGGCGTCGTCTCAAAATATCTTTCAGTTTGTCATCCCCGCGTTTTTAATATTCTTTCTTCCTTAGCAGCCTGCACTCGAGTGTTTCTATCGGGCGGAGAAACATTTTAATATTAATATAGTTTTTTAACATTATTTCTTTTCAGACTGCGTCTGTTTTTATAAAACAGCCGAAGGCTGTCTGAGAGAATTTTTTAGTAAACATGGATTTCAGCTTTCGCGGCAATGACAAAACGGACAAACAGCTAAGATTTTTTATTCTTCAACTGCCGTTTCTATCAGCCTGCAAATAATATGTATAAGCGTTATATGGCATTCTTGGGCGCGGGCTGTGATTTTTGACGGCGCGCAGTAGCATATATCGCACATTTCTTTCATTTTTCCGCCGTCGGAATTTGTCAAGCCTATGACAAAAACGCCAAGCGCTTTTGCGGTTTCCACAGCTTTAATTATGTTTGGCGAATTTCCGCTTGTTGAAATTGCGATAAAAACGTCGCCTTTTTGGGCAAAAGCTTCAACCTGTCGGCTGAAACTTTGGTCAAAGCCGAAATCGTTTCCGGCGGCCGTGATTGTAGATACGTTTTCCGACAGGGCAATCGACGGCAAAGCCTTTCTGTTTTTTTCAAAACGGACTACCATTTCAGCCGCAAAATGCAAAGCGTCTGCCGCCGAGCCGCCGTTTCCGGCAACTATGGTTTTGCGTCCATTTTTATAGCTTTCAATAATTTTTGCGGCGATAGATTCAATAAGTTCCGATTGGTCAAACATCATGCGTTTGGCTTCAATGCTTTCGCTGATCAAATTTTTGATAATCTCATGATTTTGCATAAACCCTCTTATTTAAAAATTTTATACCATTATACAAAATAGCCCGGCAATAAAAAAACGGCAGATCGTTTAAGTCCGCCGTTTTGATTTTTTATGATATTTCTAAAATGCGTTTCATGCGCAAAACTTACCTGCCGAAAATATATTTAGGCAAAAAATCTGTAGTAACGCTTCCTTTGCGGAACTTTTCGTTGGCCATAATTTTTCCGTGCAGCGGCGAAGTGTTTTTAATGCCTTCTATTTCAACTTCTTTTAAAGCTCTTGACATTTTTGCTATAGCTTCGTCTCTGTCTGAACCTAAAGCGATAATTTTAGCTATAAGGCTGTCGTAAAAAGGAGGAATCGTGTAACCGGAATAAACGTGAGAGTCAATTCTTATGCCCATTCCGCCGGGCAGGTAAAGTTTGCCTATAGTTCCGGGAGAAGGAATAAAATCTTTATCGGGATCTTCTGCGTTAATTCTGCATTCTATGGCATGCCCTAAAATTTTTATTTTTTCGGAAGTAACGGAAAGTTTTTCGCCTGCGGCAAGTTTTATTTGTTCTTTCACAAGATCTATGCCGGTTATCATTTCCGTTACCGGATGCTCAACTTGAATTCTTGTGTTCATTTCCATAAAATAAAAATTATTTTCTTTGTCAACAAGAAATTCCACAGTTCCTACGGTAACGTATTTGACGGCGGCGGCCGCATTTTTTGCGGCTTTGCCCATTTTTTTTCTGAGAGTTTCGCTTATAAGAGGAGAAGGGCTTTCCTCGACAAGTTTCTGATGTCTTCTTTGTATGGAGCAGTCTCTTTCCGGAAGATAAGCGACGTTTCCGAATTTGTCGCCCATAATTTGAAATTCTATGTGATGCGGCTCTTCAATATATTTTTCCATATAGACGTCGGAATTGCCGAAAGCCGCTTTCGCTTCCGTCTGCGCCATAATAACGGAATTGGCAAGCGTTTCGTGAGAAACAACTATCCTCATGCCTTTTCCGCCGCCGCCGGCTGTGGCTTTTATTATAACGGGATACCCTATTTTTTCGGCAAGAGCAAAAATTTTAGGATCTTCGGCGTTAACAGGGCCGTCTGAACCCGGAACTACCGGCACGCCGGATTTTTTCATAAGCTCAATTGCGGCTATTTTGTCGCCCATTTTTTCTATGGATTCTTTTTTAGGACCTATAAAATGTATTTTACAGGCTTGGCAAACTTCGGCAAAATACATGTTTTCCGCCAGAAAACCGTATCCGGGATGTATGGCGTCGGCTCCGGTAATTTCCGCTGCGGCAATTATGCTTGGAATATTTAAATAACTTTCCGACGCGCTTGCCGGCCCGACGCAAACCGACTGATCGGCAAGTTTTACGTGCATGCAGTCTCTGTCGGCTTCGGAATGAATGGCGACCGTTTTAACGCCCAGTTCCCTGCACGCTCTTATTATTCTGCACGCTATTTCGCCTCTGTTTGCTATCAAAACTTTTTTGAACATAGTTCCTCTTTGAAAACGGCAATTTGCAATTGACGGCCGCCGGCAGCTTTATTTGGCAGGTTCTAACAAAAACAATTCCTGTCCGTATTCGACGCTTTCGCCGTTTGAAACGCATACCTTTACTATTTTGCCTTTAACTTTTGAGTTTACGTCTTTTATGATTTTCATCGCTTCTATCTGCCCGACTTTCTTACCGGGCGCAACTTCTGAACCTTCTCTTACAAAAGGAGGTTTATCATTATTTGACGCGCTTGAAAAAGTGCCTACCATAGCCGACTTTATAGCTATATATGCAGGCTTTGGAGGTTCTTTGATTTTAACTTCTTCAACTTTTACGGGTTCTTTGATTTCTGCGACAAAAGCTTCAACGTCGCTTTTTTTAAAATATAATGAATCGCTCCCGCTTTGATATTGAAGTTCTTCAATATCCGTGTCTTTTATAGATTTTAAAAACTCTTTGATTTCCTGAGGGTTCATAATATGCTCCGGTTAAAACTAAAAATATAAAATAAAAATCACAAGCTCAAATGCGCGCAGAAAGCGTTAAAGAATTTTTTTGCCGGTTTAAACTCTTTCCACATATTCGCCTGTTCTTGTATCAACTTTTATTCTGTCGCCTTCCTTAATAAATAAAGGCACGCGTATATCGGCTCCGGTTTCAAGTTTTGCCATTTTTGTCATATTTGAAACGGAATCGCCTTTAATTCCGGGCTCGGATTCGGCAATAGTCATTTCTATAATTGCCGGAATTTCTACGCCTATAAGTTCGCTTTCCAAATATATGGCGTCGGCTTCTCTGTTTTCGGTTAAATAGTTGGCAAGTTCTCCGATAATTTCAGGAGACACGCTTATTTGGTCGTAAGTGTTTAAATCCATAAAATTGAAATTGTCGCCTTCCTTATAAAGAAACTGCTTTTTTTGTCTGGTAACGCTTAAAGCTTCAAATTTCTCGCCGGATTTAAAAGTGCGTTCTATAGTTCCGCCTTTCCTAAGATGTCTGAGTTTTACTCTCATTACCGCGCCGCCTTTGCCCGGTTTGTGATTTTGAAACCACGTGATTTGATAAGGCTCGCCGTCAACCAAAATATTTAATCCGTTTCTGAAATCAGATGTTGAAATCATCGTTGCTTATCTCCCCAGGCTTCGCCTGTTTTAGACTTCGTCTATTTTAAATTTTGTCTGCAGGCTTTGCCTGTTAATATTTTGCAGAAGTTAAAATTTCGCATCCGGATTGCGTTACGCAAACAGTGTCTTCTATCCTGACTCCAAATTTGCCTTCAATATATATGCCGGGCTCAACGGTAACCGCCATATGCGTTAAAAAAACACCTTCGGCGTTTGCAGCAAGCGAAGGCATTTCATGAATTTCTATACCTACTCCGTGCCCGGTAGTATGAATAAAATTGTCTTTATATCCGGCCGCTTCTATTATTTTTCTTGCGGCTGCGTCAGCTTGACAAATAGGCCGGCCGGCTTTAATTTCGTTTATCGCCGCGCTTTGCGCGTTTTTTACCGTGTCCCAAACCGTTTTTTGAACGCCATTAATGTTACCTAAAAAATATGTGCGTGTCAAATCAGAACAGTACCCTTCATATATGCAGCCGATATCCGTCATTATTATATCGTTTTGCGATATTTTATAATTTGAACTCGCATGATGAGGGTTTGCGGAATTTTTGCCTGCCGCAACTATAGGAGTAAAACTTTCTTTAACTTTATTTTTTGCAAAAAGTTCGAGAATTCTGTAATGTATGTCAAGTTCGCAAAGACCGGGCTTCACTTCTTCTCTTATTTGGTCGCATACTTCCGAAACTATTGAACACGCCTTTTTTAACTTCTCAATTTCGGCGGCAGATTTTACAATTCTTATTGCGTCCGTAATTGCGTGTTTTACAAACAGGCTGATATTTTCCGCCTCAAGCCTGCTTTTTATAAGAAGAAAATCGGAAGCGCTCATATATTTGGAATCAACCGTCAAAACGCAAACGCGCTTTTCTTTTAAAATTTCAACAACCGATTTGCTTAAAGAATCTCCCGCATAAATTTTTACGTCCTGTCCGCTAAAAAATTCTTTTACCTGATTTTGCGTCATCTTTGAACATAGCGCGTATATTTCGTCTTTTAAAGCAAGAATCCAAAACCCGTCGAACTCCGCTGCGGAAAGGTAAAAAGTTTCCGCCTTGCCCGTAAACAAAATGTTGTCTGCCGAATTCTTTTGCGCAAGTTCATTAATTTTATTTTTCATTTTAATTTCCTTTATTTTTAACATATCCCCCCCGCAGCTTACTGCAGGCAACAACTTAGCAGCCCAGACTTCATCAGGCTTCGCCTGTTTTATGGTACAGACTTCGTCTGTTTTTATGGGATTGGCAGCTTGAGCCGTTTTGTCATTCCCACGAAAGTGGGATACAAGTTTGCTAAAAAATTCTCTCAGACGCAGTCTGGTTTGTCATTCCCGCGAAAGCGGGAATCCACGTTTACTAAACAATTTTTTTTACATTGTGTCTTTAAAAGAAATAATGTTAGAAGCTATATTTATATTAAAAATGGATTCCCATTTTCATGGGAATGACAGACACAAATAAAACAGACACGGTCTGAAAAGAAATAATGTTAGAAACTATATTAATATTAAACATGGATCCCCACCCGATAAAAACACTCGAGTGCAGGCTGCTAAGGAAGAACAAATATTAAAAACACGGGAATGACAAACACATGTTTACTAAAAAATTCTTTTTACACCCGATAAAAACATTCGGGCGCAGGCTGCTTAGGAATAAAAGATCATTAATACTTTCGGCAATGACAACCTTGAAAAAACAATAATTAAAATTCCGCTTGACATTTTGTTTATTATTTTATTAAATAATTTCACGAACTTCAAAAGTTCAGCTTAAGCTTAAGCTTAAAGCGATTTAGTTATCTGCATTAAGCGGATAAGAAAACAAGGAGTTGTAACAAATGGCACAAGGCAAAGTGAAGTGGTTTAACGACCAGAAAGGTTACGGATTTATTTCCAATGATGACGGTTCAGGCGATGTTTTTGCGCACTATTCGGCTATTCAGTCGGAAGGTTTCAAATCATTAGCAGAGGGCGACAGTGTTGAATTTGAAGTTGTCAATTCAGACAAGGGTCCTAAAGCAGCTAACATAAAAAAGATCTAACCTAACCAAAAACATGAAAGCCCCGAAGATTTTTCTTCGGGGCTTTTTTTCTTTATAAATTTTTTTAAATCAAGATTGAAAAATACCTCAGGATATTTATTATATAAGAGAATTCAATTTTTTTAACGCAAACAAATATCCGTCTAAACCAAAACCCGCTATTTGCCCTATGCACACGCCTGCCGTATAAGATTTATGTCTGAACTCTTCTCTGGCATACACATTTGATATATGAACTTCGATTGCAGGCATGGGAGCTATAGCCGCTAAAGCGTCCCTTATGGCGACGGAAGTATGGGTAAAAGCAGCGGGATTAATTATAATTGCCGAAACTTTATCTTTAACGCTTTGTATTTTATCGACAATTTCGCCCTCGTGATTAGATTGAAAAAATTCGACTTCAACATTAAGCTCTTTGGCAAGATGTAAAATCGCTTTTTCTATGTCGGACAAAGTAAAATTACCGTAAATGCCCGGCTCTCTCAGGCCTAACATATTGATATTTGGACCGTTTAAAACTAAAATTTTTTTCATTTGTTTTCCTTAAGAAAAATATCCAGCTGTTTTTTTACCGTATCGTCTTCCACGCAAACGCCCGAGACGGCTTTCCCTATATTTTTTAAGAGAACAAAACGTATTTTGCCGTTTACGGATTTTTTATCTTTTTTCATCAGATCGCAAAGAGCCGCCGCGCTTATGCGCCCGAGATTAAATTTCAGCCCGGCTAAAGACAGCAAATTATTTACGCTCTTATAAACGTCTTGGGGACACAATTTAATAGCGGCCGAAAGACGCGCGGCAAAAAGCATTCCGACTGCGACCGCCTCGCCGTGAAGATATTTGCCGTATCCCGAATATGTTTCAAGCGCATGCGCTAAAGTATGTCCGAAATTTAAAATTTCCCTAAACCCTTTTGTTTCAAATTCGTCTTTTTCAACCACTGCGGCTTTATAGGCGCAGCTTTTGTATATCATATAATCAAAATCGTCTCCGGAAATAAAACCGTTGTCCAGCGTCTTATTTATATAATCGTAAAATTTTTTGTCAAAAGTAAACGAGTATTTTATTATTTCGGCAAGTCCGGCTTTTATCTGCCTTATGTCAAGAGTGGCAAGATATGAAGAATTTATCCAGACAAAAGACGGCTGGTAAAAAGCTCCGGCTATATTTTTTCCGCCGCGCGTATTTACGGCGGTTTTTCCTCCGACGGAAGAGTCCGCCATTGCAAGAAGAGTTGTCGGAACCTGCGCAAACTTAATGCCGCGCATATAAGTGGCGGCAAAAAACCCCGTTATATCGCCGGTAACTCCGCCGCCTAAAGCGACTGCGCAGCTTTTTCTGTCAAGCCCGTCTTTAAGGGCTTTATCGTATAAAAATTCCAAAGTTTTAACGCTTTTTCCGCTTTCTCCCGATTTTATAACGGCGCTTTTGCAGTTAAATCCGGTTTTGGTAAGAAGCTTGATAAATCCGTTAAGATACAATTTTGCGACATTGGAATCAGAAACTACAAAAATGTTTTTTGATTTGATTATTTTAGAAATGTTTGAGAGAAAATCCTGCGCATTTTTTGAAATAATTATATTGTAAGGATTGGTCTTTAGAGAGATTTTAAGATTTTTTTTCATCATCTTATTATTTTAAAACTTACGGTTTCGTCTTTAAATCCGGCTCCGTTTAAAATTACCGAATATTCTCCGGAAGGAACTTTTTTTCTTGAAGAAGAGGAAACCATATTCCATTTTGCAGCTGAGGGCGCATTTGCCAAAAGATCGTCGTTAAATTCAAAAACGGAATTGTCGTTTTCGTCGATTATTTGTCCGGAAACTTTTCCGTCTTCGTCGGCAACCATAACTACTGCAATTTCTTTTGCCAAAGAAGCGTTAACTTGCGAATTTGAAGCTCCGTATATAAAAAGCTGCGGCCTTTTTAGCTTTTTGGGATAAGCAAAAATATCTCCGGCTTTTACGTCGTCTAAAGGCGTAATTTCTAAAGATTGGGGATAAAAATCATACCTGTCTGATTCAAACGCGATAATGTTTTTTTCATTATGCTTTAATCCGGCTATTTTATAAAATCCCGACGAATCGGTTGCGACTGTCGACGAATCGTTAAGAATTTTTACCAAAACGCCTTTTACTCCGCGCAGTTCATCGTTTACGATTGACCCTTCAACGCTATAAAACTTAGTTTGCGCGCCCGAAAAATTTATACCCGTTTTGTTTGAGCTTACGCCGCTGAAAGAAATTTTTTCGGGAGTAAAAGAATATCCGTCAAGATAAGGCTCCGCCGTTATATTGTCTCCGGCGGAAACAGACAAGCTGTATTTGCCGTCTTCGTCTGTAAAAGTCTCTAAAGATCCGCTTTTTACGGCGACGTCTTTGGCGGGCATATCGTTAACAGTTACGATGCCTTCGACGGTGAAAAATTTTTCTTTTGCCTCTGTTTGCTCATTTTCATGTTTAAGAGATTCGTTTAAATTTTGCGCAACGGGCTCCGGAGAAGTTACTTTCCCAAATTCAAGATTTATTACCGTATCTCCGGTAAGATTCATTATTATTCCGCTGGGATTTTCAAATTGATAATTTTTGCTGACCACGGTGAGCATATATTTTTTGTCGGAAGCAAGCCCTTTGAAAATATAATATCCTTCGTCGTCGGTATAAGTTTGCGCTTTTGAAGAGCCTTCTATAATCACCTGAACGCGCTTTAGCGCGCGGCCTTCGGCGGTAACTTTGCCTTTGACGCGATAGCCTAAAGAAACGGCTTGAAAATTTTCAGACATTTTGCTTTCGCTTAAATCTTTATATTCTCTTTTTGCCGGCAAAAATTTATATCCCGGACTTGAAACTTCAACGGTGTAATCCCTGCCGACTTTGGCTGCGCTTATCGTATAATATCCGTTTGCGTCGGTTTTATAAACTTCAGAGATTCCTCTTACAGCCACTGCGGCGCCTTCAAAAGCCGAGTCTGCGTAAGTTATGCGGCCGCTTATTATCAAAGAAGCTTCAAAAGATTCGTCGAGAACGCTTTGTCTGAGATTATTGTATTCTTTGTGGAAAGGTTCAAACATCATGCCTTTTGAAAGCAGACTCACTAAGTAGCTGCCGCCGTATTTAAGACCTTTTATCGTATATTTTCCGTTTTCATCCGTTTTGTATTTGCTGCCGTTTACGTCAACAATAACGTCTTTTACGGGTTTGCCGCCTGAAGTTACGATTCCCGAAAGCGACAAATCCGTTGAAAATTCGACGGCCGTATTTTCTTTTAAAATTTCAATTACAATCGGCTTAAAAGAATATCCCGGGCTTTGCACGCTTAATGTATAAGGTCCGCCGTAATCGAGGTTTCTTATTTCAAATTTGCCTTCGTCGTCGGTAAAATATTTTAAAGTTCTTTTAGTAATGTTTACCACGGCGTTTCTTACGGGCTTGCCGCCTATATTTACGTTGCCGGTTATCGTATAAGTTTCTTTAACGGCCGTAAAATCCTGATTGACAAAATTTCCCTTAAGCGCAGCGTAGTCTTTGCTTGCCGGCGTAAATTTATAACCTCCGGCTTTAGGAGTTACGGTAAAAGTTCCTCCGGCTTCAAGCCCTTGAATATAATAATTTCCTCCGTAATCCGTAAAGACGGAAGTTTGTGTGTTTCCCGTAACTTCAAGTTCTATGTTGCTTAAACCGTTGTTGCCGCCGTAAAGAGAAATTTTTCCGGAGACGGAAAAGGCCGCCATAAAGTTTTGTTTGTCGTAATTTTTAGTTATAGACGGTATTCTTATAACGGGAGGATAGAAAGCGTATCCGGATTTTTCAGCGCCCAAACTTACTGAAGAACCGTACTCCACCGGAGAAATTTTAAATTTCCCAAATTTATTGCTGAGCGCCGCAGGCGCTGCGTTAAGATTTATAGAGACTTCGTCAATATATTTCCCCTCAAAAAACGTTTCTCCTTCAATCGTTACATAGGGAGTAAAATCCTGAATTATATTTGAAGATACGTCTTCAAAAACTGCGTTTTCCGGCTCAAAATTAACGTCTTGCAGATAAGGTTTTAAAACATATCTTGAATTTTCGGGTATCGCTTCAAAAACGTATTTTCCTTTGTCGTCGGTTTTTACCGAATATCCGCCGGGTTCTAAAGTAAGCTCCACGCCGGAAAGAGCCGCCAATTTGCCCGAAACGGTTCCTCTTATGCGCACGGTTTTCATTTTTTTATTTTTTTGTTTTAAAGCTTCGGCATTTTTTTCTTTACGGACAGTTTTTTCTTCGGATTTTTCTTTTGCGATCTTTTCTTTGGAAAGTTTTGCTTTCTCGGTTTTAACCGGCTCGTCTTGCGCAGGACGCGCGATTTTTCTGACGCTTACTTTTTTTAAGGGCGTTTTGGGTTCGTCGCTTTCTGGCGGCTGCGGCTCTGCGTCTTTCTTTACGCGCCTTTCTTTTTTCTTCTTAGCCGCTTTAGTTTCAATTGCGTCGTCGCTTTCAATCATAGTTAAATTTATGATTTTATCGGAATCAAGAGGCTCTGAATTTATTTCTTGGCTGTCTTCATAGCCTTCTTTAGACGCCTTTATGCTGAAAGAAAACACCGACGGAACGCGATTAAATAAATAAGCGCCTTTTGCATTTGTCTCGGCTTCAAAAGAATCAAAAGGAGTATTCAAAACCACTTTTGAGTTTTTTACCGGATCGCCGTTTTCATCAAAAACGGTTCCGGAAATTTTTAGTTTGCGCACATTGGCGCTAAAATTTACCGTCTTATTGCCGTCGAGTTTATTTATAACAAGCTTAAGCGGAGTGATTACGACTTCGTCTTTAAACGCCGCTATAAAAAGATTGCTGCCGTGGGGAAGACCTATAATTTCGTAATAGCCTTTTGAATCGGTAAGAGCGGAAAAATTATCCACGCCGTTTGTAATTCTTACCGAAACGTCTTTTATAAGATTTTTTCCCTCGCTTATTACGCCGGAAATTTTAAACGTTGTCTGCGCGGCTTCGGAGTTTATTACAATGTCGGAATTTATAGAGGACACGTCGCTTTCGGAAGGATTAAAAACAAAACCTTCTTTAGAAAAAGACACAACCGCGCCTTCTTGGGCTCTAACGCCTTTTATTGAATAATTTCCGTTAGAATCGGTAACAGCGGTAAGCTTTTTGTCGTTATTTACCGAAACTTTTACTCCGATAATCCCTGAAGCGTAATAACTTACTTTACCGCTTATTTCATAGGCAGGGTTCTGGACGGCTTTTGCATCAGATTTTGTTTCGCCGGCTTTTGCAGCGGAAGATAAAGAAGCGGACGATTCTTCTTTTTTAGATGCAATGTCCGCAATTTTAACGGCTTTAAAATTTATCGTTCTGTTTGAATTTAAACTGCTTATTCTAAATACGGAAGGAGCTATCGAATGACCTTCTTTTTTTGCCGCAAGCTCGACTTTTGAACCATCGTCTATATCGTCAAAACGGTAATATCCGGTCGTATCGGTGCGTTTAATGTCTGTAGAATCTCCGGTAAGCTTAATTTCAATATCGTAAATCCCGACTCCCTCTTTGTCTGTAACAAATCCCGATATAGTATATTTGCCGGCCTGCTCTGCGGCATAAGCCTGCAAATCTGAAAATAAAGCAAACGAAAAAGTAAAAAAACAAAACGCGCATATTAGTTTCTTCACTGACACCTCTTAATTGTTGACATATAACCCTTGCTGCAGGGTAAAATTAGCTGCGGTAAAAGCCGCAAAAATCAATAACTTTTAAAAATTTTACATTTATTTTACAATTTTAACGCGCTTTATGCAATTGTTCAGCGTTATTATTTTATTATAGTTTTTCTAAAGCATTGCGCGCAATTAAAGGCCGCTTCTGCCTATGTCGGTCCAGCGGCAAAATATCAGAAATTTCATGAAAAATATGAAAAACAGGGAATATTCTATTCCCCATGCCAATATAAGAAAACTTCCCCCAAGCAGACATGCGGTTTGCGCGCCGGCAAAAGCGTATAACGATATTGCAGCCGATTTGGCGCGTCCGAAAAAAACCGCGATTTCGTAAAGACAGAGAAATTCCATTGCCGCCGCAAAACCGGCTCCGAAAACAAGAAAAGAAAGAACGGTCGGAGAAATAGAGAAAACTTTAAAAAAAGCGCAGCAAAACGCAATAAGCAAAATTGAAAACAGTTCGCAATTAAACATTCTTTTATTTAAAGATAAATTTGCGTTGACGATTTTGCGGCAAAGATAAGCCGAAATAATTCCAAAAACAAACAGAGCGGCAAATACGGCCGCCCATTTGAAGATTCCTATATTTGAAGCGCGCGCGCCAAACAATGCGGCAAATAAAAGCCAAAAAGCGCTTAAACTTGCCGTAAAAGACGTCGTTTTGTAAAGAGATTTTGAAAAGAAAAAAAATCCGGCGGCGGCAATTATCAAAAGATAAGAATATCGTATAGTTTTATCTATAAAAAGGCTGAGATAGGGCGAAAACCCGGACTGCCAATGTAAAAAAGAGCGCATCATCGCGCGGCCGTTTAAGTCTGCGTTTAACAAATCGTCGTTTTTAACTTTTTTGAGCTCTTTAACAAGCCATCTTGTTTTTTCCGTATCCATTTTGTCGTCAAGATAATATCTCGACATAACAAGAGTCGTTTCCTGAACGTCGGCAAGGCGCTTTTTTATGTGCATGCGGTAAGGCATAGCGCCGTCTGAAGCTATCAGAATATTTTGCGTTCCGGGAATTATTTTCACATTGTTAAAAACGCTTTGCAAAGCTTCCGAAACGGACAAATTAATTTCGGCCATTATGAAGCTTGAAAAAGCCATTCTTCCCGGAAGTTTCAAAGCAAAAAATCCGTTTTCAGCAAGACGTTTTTTTACTTCGGCAAAAAATTCTTTTGTATAAAACGAATTTAAACGCAAATTCAGCGGAGACGGCATTCCCGACAAAATAAGATCGTAGCGCTCTGTTGATTTTTTTAAAAAAGCGCGCGCGTCAAGATTATGTATGCGCAGCCTTTTATCGTTAAAAACGTAGCCGAAACGTTTTATATTATTTTTCATCACTGCCATTAGCGCGGCGTCAGGCTCGACATAATCTATTTTTGCGACATTATATGAAAGAAGCATCGGCAGATATTTTGCGCCCAAACCTATCACTAAAATGTTTTTAGGATTCTTAACGTGCAAAATCGGAATATGCCCGAAATCTTCGGAATTTAAAACGTCGTTGTCGGGATAAGACAATAAAAGCGCGTTGTCGGACAAAAGAAAATATTCGTTGTTTTGAGCCGCCAGCGCCGTCCGGCCGTAAGCCGAATTTGAATAATCTTTTACTACAGCCGGCTTAAAACTTTCTTCAAGAAGTTTTTTGTCCGCCCTGACTATAAAATCGGTGTCGGACAAAAACAGCAGCGATAAGACAATTGCTGCAAGAAAAACTTTTTTCTTTTCGCTTTTTAAAAGGGATCCCAAAGAAACAACGGTCAAAATTATTATAAGCGCGGCTATTCTTAAAGAAAGAGCCTCGTATAAAAATAAAGAATATGCCAGTCCGCCGACGACAAAACCGGCGGCGCTGAAGAGAAAAACGAATTTCAAACCGGAAGATTTTTTTACCCGCTGCCAAAACTGCGCAAGCATGGGAAAAATAAACCCGTAGGCAAAAGAAACCGGAAACACGGCGGCAAATATAAAAGAAAACGAAAGTTTTAAAGAAACCGCGCCGCCTAAAGCGGCGTTTAAAATATTTCTTATTTCATAAATAAAAATAAGCGAAGCCACAAAAAGAATTATAAGAGAACAAATTGAAAAAAACAAAACGTTTTCGTCTTTTTTTGACCGTATAAAAGCAACTCCAGCGCGCGCGCCGGCGGCAAAAGATAAAATTACGTGGAACGCAAAAAAACCGGCGATAATGTCTAAAGACTGAAACGCCGTAAGCAGTTCTCTAAAAAATAATAAATGAATTAAAGCCGCGCAAAAACCGGAGATAAATAAAAGAGTAAAAAGCATAAGAAAAGTGTAGCTCTTTATATTGAAATGTTAAATGATTTTATAAAATGAGGACAGCTAAACAAAGACAAGCGGCAAAATATATTTTCAGGGAATTGCAAGATTTCGGCATTTCGGCAGCTGCGAAAAAATGGCGGCGGTAGGAATTGAACCTACGGCCAAAGGCTTATGAGTCCTCTGCTCTACCCCTGAGCTACGCCGCCGTAAAAAACGATTGTTAATTCTAATATTTTTTCAGTTGAAAGTCAATTTTCAGATTTCGTCTGTTTTATAGAAGACAAGTCTGCCTCTGTTTTGTCCCGTGAAAACTGAAATCCGCTTTTAATATTAGTCAGACTTCGTCTGTTTTTATAAAACAACCAAAGGCTGCAGGCTTCGCCTGTTTTGTTTGTGTCTGTCATTCCCATGAAAATGGGAATCCATTTTTAATATTAATATAGCTTCTAACATTATTTCTTTTAAAGACGAGGTGTAAAAAGAATTTTTTAGTAAACATGGATTCCCGTTTTCACGGGACAGGCTTCGCCTGTTTTATGAACACAGACAAAGGCTGTTGTGTTAATTGTTTTTCAAAGTCCGTCATTCCCATGTTTTTAATATTTGTTCTTCCTAAGCAGCCTGCACCCGAGTGTTTTTATCGGGTGGGAATCCATGTTTAATATTAATATAGCCTCTAACATTATTTTTTTTGAAAACGAGGTGTAAAAAGAATTTTTTAGTAAACATGGATTCCCGTTTTCACGGGACAGGCTTCGCCTGTTTTATGAACACAGACAAAGGCTGTTTTGTTAATTGTTTTTCAAAGTCTGTCATTCCCGTGAAAACGGGAATCCATTTTTAATATTAATATAGCTTCTAACATTATTTCTTTTAAAGACGAGATGTAAAAAGAATTTTTTAGTAAACATGGATTCCCGTTTTCACGGGAATGACAAACCACAGACGCGAAGTCTGTCCCGCTTTCGCGGGAATGACAAACCAGACGAAGTCTGTCCCGCTTTCGCGGCAATGACAAAACACAGACGAAGTCTGTCCCGCTTTCACGGGAAGGACGGTTGTACAAGACGACGGTTATTGCAAGAGTTTAAATAACAGCCTTTGAGACAAAAACTTTTTTTTAAGCATTTTAGCTGTTACAGTCGCGGTCGCAAAGCTTGTGTGTTAGGACAAAAATAAAATGATACTGTTTTCAAAAATAAAATGATACTTTTAAAACGAAAGGATAGGCTTGCAAAAAGGTAGGCATTTTTGCAAGGGGTTTTCTTTTGGAAGTTAAAA
>JAISRM010000141.1 GCA_031273645.1 Endomicrobium sp. | reverse complement strand
AAAAGTTCCTGCCGGACGCCGACGTTCTTATAGATTTTACTAATCCCGACAGCGCTTTAAAAAATTTAGACGTCGCAAGGCTTTTAAAAAAATCCGTAATTATAGGAACTACCGGATTTATTTCAGAACAGAAAGATAAAATATCCGAAATAGCCAAAGATATTGCGATAGTATTGTCTCCGAACATGTCGGTCGGGGTAAATCTGCTTTTTAAACTTGTGGAAGAAGTTGCCGGAAGAATACCGGATTACGATATAGAAATGGTGGAATTGCATCATAATAAAAAGAAAGATTCTCCTTCGGGAACCGCCGTTAAACTTTCCGAAATAGCCGCAAAAGCCATAGGCAAAAACATCAGCGACGTCGGAGTTTACGGAAGAAAATCCGTTATGGCCGAAAGAAAAAAAGACGAAATCGGCATTCTTTCCGTAAGAGCCGGAGACATCGTGGGAGATCATAACGTATATTTTGCAGGTCCCGGAGAAATGCTTACTCTGACTCACAGAGCCCATTCAAGAGACACTTTTGCCGCAGGCGCGGTAAGAGCAGCAAAATGGATTATGGGAAAAGAGCCGGGTTTGTACGATATGCAGGACGTTTTAGGGTTAAAGTAAAGACGGCGGTTTTTTGAAACTGCGTGAAAAACGCATAAAAAAACCGTTCAAATATAAAAAACTACGGAGATGCAAATGGAAATTCGCTGCAATGACAAATTAAAAAAACTGCCGCCTTATCTTTTTATCGAGATAGACAAAAAGAAAAAAGAAGCCATAGACAAAGGCGCCGATATTATTTCTCTCGGGGTAGGCGATCCCGATATGCCTACGCCAGAGCATATAATAAAATCAATGCAGGACGCCGTGTCAAAACCGGTCAACCATCAATATCCTTTCGGCGCAGGGCTCTTGGCTTACCGCAAGGCCGTCGCGGATTGGTATAAGTCGAGGTTTAACGTAACTCTCGACGCCGCCGGAGAAATTTGCGCTTTGATAGGCTCTAAAGAAGGCATAGGGCATATGCATCTTGGTTTTATAAATCCGGGCGACGTCGTTTTAATACCCGAGCCGGGTTATCCGGTTTACAATACGGGAACTATTTTTACAGACGGGGTCCCTTATTTTATGCCTCTTTTGGAAAAAAATAATTATCTGCCCGATTTAGACGCAATTCCCCAAGACATATTAAAAAAAGCAAAGCTCATCTTTGTAAATTATCCAAATAATCCGACGGCCGCCGTTGCGCCCAAATCTTTTTATGAAAAACTTATAGCGTTTGCAAAAAAGCATAATATTATCGTCGCTGCCGACGCCGCTTATTCTGAAATTTATTACGATGAAAAAGATAAGCCGATAAGTTTTCTGGAAGTTGAAGGCGCTAAAGAAGTGGGCGTTGAATTTCATTCTCTTTCAAAAACTTACAATATGACCGGCTGGCGCATAGGGTGGGTCGCCGGAAATAAAGATATAGTCGCAGGTATTGCGAAAGTTAAAGACAATTACGATTCAGGAGCTTTTCAGGCCGTGCAGGAAGCGGCAATTTCCGCGTTGACGTCTTTGCAAACATGCGTTGAAGACTCAAGAAAAATATATAAAGATCGCAGAGACGCTTTAGTCGCCGGACTTCAAAATCTCGGTTGGGACGTAAAACTTCCTAAGGCGACTTTTTACGTTTGGGCAAAAGTTCCAAACGGTTATACTTCCGCAAAAGCCGTTTCAAAATTGTTAGATGAGGCGGCGATAGTCTGCACGCCCGGAAACGGCATGGGTCAAAGCGGCGAAGGTTATGTGAGATTTGCTCTTACCGTAGAAACGACGAGGATCAAAGAAGCTTTAGAGCGCATAGCTAAAATTAAATGGTAGCCTCCGGTTATCCGGATCAAATTGAAAAACGTTTTTAAATGATAAAATAATCAATATGGCAAGCGATATAGGGTTCGTCAATTATGTGGTTGAGCAAATAAAAAACGCAGGGCTTATCACTTACAGAAAAATGTTTGGAGAATACCTTGTTTATGTAAACGCTAAACCCGCGTTTTTAATCTGCGATAATACGGTTTTCGTTAAAATCCTGCCTTGCGTCAAACAATATCTGCAGACAGCCCAAAAAGGATTCCCTTATAAAGAAGCCAAAGAACATTACATAGCAGATCCCGATGATTTGGAAAGACTTTCAGATATTGCGCGCGCAATTGATAAAAATGTCCCTTTGCCTAAAAAAAGGAAAAAATGACCGCAATTGAAATAGCGTCGGTTATAGCTGCCGCAATTTGTATGCTTGCATCTTTTATCGGATGCATTTTGCCGGTTTTGCCGGGTCCGCCTTTAGCTTTGCTTTCTCTCATTTTAATTAAACTGACGTCTTTGGGAAACGCTTTATCGTGGGCGTGGATAGGCGCGTTTGCAGCTGCGGTTTTGTTTGTAACCGCGTGCGATTATTTTGTTCCCGCATGGGGCGCAAAAAAGTTCGGAGGCTCTAAAGCCGGAATATGGGGAGCGGCGATAGGAATGGTTGCCGGATTATTTTTTCTTCCGGCGGGAATAATACTCGGACCTTTTCTTGGAGCTTTGGCAGGAGAACTTATTTCCGGCGCTTCGTCTAAGAAATCCTTAAAAGCGGCTTTTGGAACTTTTATCGGTTTTCTGGCGGGAGTCGGTTTGAAACTTGCATGCTGCATATGTATTGCGGTTTATGCGGCGTGGTCTTTGCGCGGCGGCTTTTAATGGAAAAAATTTATTTAAGCATGGGTTCTAATATCGGAGACAGAGCGGAAAATATTATTTCCGCTCTGTCTCTTTTACAAAGCAGCGCCGTACATATAAACAGGGTTTCTTCGTTTTATGAAACTTCTCCCGTCGGAGCAAAGCAGAGGAATTTTTATAATATCGCGCTGCAAGCTAAAACCGCGTTGTCGCCGCGCGATTTGCTTGCTTTCGTAAAACAGTCCGAGCGGATTCTCGGACGAAAGTTTTCAAAAAGATTTGGTCCCAGAGTTATTGATATAGACATACTTTTTTACGGCGGCAAAATAGTAAAGATTGAAAAAAAACTGTCTGCCGGCTCAAATAAATCCGCCGTTAACTTAGCGGCTTGCCGTCCTCCTGTTTTGTTTTTGGAAATTCCGCATAGAGAAATACAGAACAGACTTTTTGTTTTAAAACCTCTTTGCGAAATAGCGCCAAATTTGATTCATCCCGTTTTAAACGGAAAAATCAAGCTGATTTTGAAAAATAATTTGACACTTAAAAACCAAAAGGTTAAAATTGTAAAAAATATATGAACGCAAGTCGGAGCGGTCTGCCGGAGCGGCAAGTCGGAGCGGCTTGCCGGAGCGGCTTGCCGGAGCGGCTTTTAAGGTAAAATATGAATAAAAAGACGATTCACACATTTTTGCAGATGAAGAAAGACAAGCAAAAAATAGTAATGCTTACCTGCTACGATTACGTTACCGCAAAACTTTTATCTTCCCAAGACATAGACATATTGCTTGTCGGCGATTCTTTAGCGACAGTCAAACTCGGACATGACACCACTTTGCCGGTAACGGTTGACAATATTATTTATCATACGCAGGCCGTTAAAAAAGGAAATGACGGCGCAGCTTTAATAGCGGCGGATATGCCGTTTCTTTCTTATGAAACAAGCGTTGAAACTGCGGTTTTTAATGCCGGCCGGCTTTTAAAAGAGGGCGGAGCAAACGCCGTAAAGCTTGAGGGGGGATTAGAAGTGGCAGATAAAATAAAAGCTATTTCTGCCGCCAATATTCCGGTCATAGGACATCTCGGGCTTACTCCGCAAGGCGTAAATAAATTCGGCGGATTTAAAGTTCAGGCAAGAAGCCAAGAGTCAAAAGAGCGTCTGATAAGCGACGCTAAAGCTTTGCAGGATGCCGGAGCTTTTATGATAGTTATTGAAGCCGTTCCGGAAGACGCCGCAAAAGAAGTCAGCAACATTCTTTCCATTCCGACAATAGGAATCGGCGCCGGAAAATACTGCGACGGACAGGTTTTGGTAGTTGACGATATGCTCGGCATGTTTACCGATTTTACTCCAAAATTTGTAAAAAAATACGCAGATCTTGCAAGTATTATAAAAGACGCGGTAAAAAATTATGCCGGCGACGTCCGCAATGGCGTATTCCCGGGAGAAGAAAACACATATAAATAAAAGCCGCAGAATTTAAACGGCAAAAAGGCATACTCTAAGATAAAATGAAAGTGATAAAAAAAGTTTCCGAACTGAGAAAAATAGCGTTTAAACATCTTATAAATAAAGATGAAATAGGGCTTGTGCCTACCATGGGCGCGCTTCACGAAGGGCATGTTTCGCTTATAAGCAAATCGGTTAAAAACGACGACGTTACCATAGTTTCAATATTTGTAAATCCCGCGCAGTTTGCCCCCGGCGAAGACTATCTTAAATACCCAAGACCGCTTGAAAAAGATCTCAGCATATGCAGAAAAAATCATGTTGATTACGTTTTTGTTCCGTCGGCAGCGGAAATGTTTCCCGACGGGCATAAAACTTTTGTCGAGGTTAAATCCCTGCAGGATATTTTATGCGGAGCTTTCAGGAAAAATCATTTTAGAGGCGTGGCTACGGTTGTCGCAAAACTTTTTAACATTTCGTTTGCATGCAGGGCGTATTTGGGCATGAAAGATTTTCAGCAGCTGCGCATAATAGAAAAGATGTCCAAAGAGCTTAACTTTAGAACAAAAATAACGCCGTGTCCGATAGTCAGAGAAAAAAACGGGCTTGCTCTTTCAAGCAGAAACTCTTATTTAACTGCGGAAGAAAAAAAGTCTGCCGCTCAAATTTATCAGGCTTTAAAAAAAGCCAAAGAAGAGTTCAAAACCAAATCCGCTTCTGCGGTTTTAAAAAATGTCAGAGATAAAATAGCTTCTATTGCGGCAAGCAAAATTGATTATGCGGAAATTCTCGATTATTCCAGTTTGCTTCCGGTTTCTGAAAATGCAAAAAAAGCGGCGATCGTCGTTGCCGTATGGATAGGAAATACAAGGCTTATAGACAACGCGGTGCTTTCAAAATAAAGTCGTCCGGAGGCAGCAATGCAAACGCTTAGAAAAAAGTATTTCGTAAAGCCTGGAACGCAATGGAAATATTTGATAATAATTGCCGCAATAATGGCTGTTTTTGCCGTGCTTTGTTATTACGCTTTCTGGAATTCTTTGGTGTCAACGCCCGGAATGGAGCAGCTAAGCTCCGGAGCGGTTAAATATTTTAAACGCACTTATACCGGCGGTTTTTTCTGGATAGTGTTTATATTTACGGTTTTTGTTTTGATACAGAGCATATTTTATTTTCACAGAATAATAGGTCCTCTGTATTTTTTTGAAAGAGTAATGCGGGAGCTTGCCGAAGGCAATTTCAGCATAAGAATGCATTGGAGAAAAAAAGACGAAACAAAAGAGCTTGCTTTTCTTATAGGGAAAGTCATAGATAATACCAAAGCGTCTGTTTTAGAAGACAGAAGACAAATAAACGAAGCGATCAAAGCAATAGATGAAGGCGATCAAAAAAAAGCTAAGGAGATTCTTTCAAAGGTTGCGCAATGGTGCAGAACCGATCCGAAAGCAATAACTAAATAATGGTAAAATCGGATTACTTAATAATAGGAAGCGGCATTGCCGGATTAAGCCTTGCTCTAAAGGCTTCGCAAAACGGTAATGTCGCTTTAATAACAAAAAGGAAACTCTTTGATTCGGCTACGGGCAAAGCCCAAGGCGGCGTTGCCTGCGTTAGCGATAAATCGGATTCTTTTGATCAGCATATCGCCGATACTATTGTCGCCGGCGCCGGACTTTGCAATGAAACCGTTGTGGAAAACGTAGTTAAAGACGGTCCGGCAAGAATAAACGAGCTTATTAAGCTTGGCGTTAAATTTTCTAAAAAAGATTATTCAAACTCTGAATTTGAACTCGGTCTTGAGGGCGGCCACAGCAGAAGAAGAATTTTGCACGCCGGAGATACGACGGGAAACGAAATAGAAAAAGTTCTTATAGAAAATATTTTAAAACATTCAAACATAAAAGTTTACGAAGATCACACGGCTGTGGATTTAATTCTTGACGGCGCAAAAGTTTGCCGCGGCGCTTTAGTTTTAAACAATAACAGCGCAGAAACGGAGATTTTTGAAGCCAACGCCGTGGTTCTTGCAAGCGGCGGCGCCGGAAAAGCTTATTTATACACTTCAAACCCCGACGTGGCTACCGGCGACGGAATAGCTATGGCTTACAGAGCCGGAGCGCGCGTATCAAATATGGAATTTGTGCAGTTTCATCCTACGTGCCTGTATAATCCCGTGGCAAAATCATTTTTGATTTCCGAAGCCGTTCGCGGCGAAGGCGCAATTTTAAGGCTTCAAAACGGTCAAGCTTTTATGGAAAAGTATCATCCCCAAAAAGAGCTTGCTCCAAGAGACGTTGTTGCAAGGGCTATCGACAAAGAGCTTAAAGCCGGAGGAGACTCTTTCGTCTATCTTGACATAACGGCAAAAAGCAGGGATTTTTTAGTCAAAAGGTTTCCCAATATTTACGCGCGCTGTCTTGAATACGCAATAGACATTTCAAAAGACATGATACCGGTTGTGCCGGCCGCGCATTATTTTTGCGGAGGCGTGTCCGTCGATGAAAACGGCAGGACGAGCATAAAAAACCTATATGCCGTCGGGGAAGCTTCATGCACCGGTCTTCACGGGGCAAACAGGCTTGCTTCAAATTCTCTTCTTGAAAGCATAGTATACGCGCACAGAGTTTTTGAAGACTCTGCGCGGCTTTTAAATAAAAAATACGGCGCGCTTGAAATTAAAAAAGATCCGGTTTTAAAAGATTCCTCAAACGCTCAGGCTCTTCTTGTTCAGGAATGGCAGGAAATACGCAGGCTTACGTGGAGTTATCTTGGCATTTCAAGGACGGACGAGATGCTTGTAAAAGCCCGCAAGCGCATAGATATTTTAAAAGAAGAAATTGAAAATTCTTTTTTTAAAACTCCTTTAACCGTAGCGGGAACGGAAGTAAGAAATATAGTTTTTATAGCCGAAATGATAGCGCGCTCTGCCGCGCTTAGAAAAGAGAGCAGAGGCCTGCATTATAACGCCGATTATCCTTTTACGCTTAAAGAGGCAAAAGATACGCTGATAACGGCAGATTCAAACGACTGATTGCAATTGTGAAAATTCCCTCCCCGCCGGCAATTGCAGCGCGGCAAAAAGCTTTTTAACGGCAGCAGAGTGTGGCTGTCTGCTTTCAAGGACAAGCGGATTGAAACTCCTGAACTTAAAACTCTTGTTCTTAATATTTATAAAGATTATAATATAAGCGTTGCCGGTTTTTTAGAGAAATTGAGGGTAAAAATGTTTAGCGAAAATCTGCATTACAGTTTATCGCATTCGTTTCTGTTAAAACTTGCGGTTTTATTTATAACCGCGGCGCTTTTGTTTAACTGCGTTTTTGCCTGTTTTGCAAGAAACAATCTGGCCGCTGCGGCTAAAGTTTCAAAAGACGCCGTTTCGGCCGTTATGTTTGTTTCCGACGTTATAAATAAAGTAAGCGTTTCTTTTTCAAATTCTTTTTTAAATTCAGACGATTATAAAAATTCGGCTTCCAACTCTTCTTCAGAAGATGAAAATGCGCAAAAAATGCGCGCAGACGCGCCGCCCGCAGGGATATCGCAGCAGTTTAAATACAAACAAAATATGAAATCTTTTCAGGATATTACAAAGGAATTGCATTTTGGTTATGGCAAAAACTTTTTTGACGCGGCAAAAGGCAGTTTTATAACTTCCCAAGATTTTGGAGGCTTTGAGTTTTTTTGTTTCTTTATGATGATCATATGTTTTATAGTGGCTAAAAGAAGCTATGAAAATGCAGGAGCTTTTGTAAAATTTAATAATATAGTTTTGTAAGACCCTCTTTAATTAAAGAGGGTTTTATCTTTTTTCAAGGAT
>JAISRM010000110.1 GCA_031273645.1 Endomicrobium sp. | reverse complement strand
AGGCGTATGTTTTCAATTATTTTAATTTTACTTTTTGTGGCGGCTATGATTTGCGCGGGTTTTTGGGGTATGAAAAAAACTAAAAGCTTAAACGATTTTTTTATAGGCTCAAGGAGCATCGGGCCTTGGATTTCGGCTTTTTCTTACGGCACGACTTATTTTTCTGCAGTTGTTTTTATAGGTTTTGCCGGAAAGCTCGGCTGGGCATACGGATTAAACGCTTTGTGGATTGCTTTGGGAAACGCTTTTTTAGGCTCGTTTCTTGCATGGATCGTTCTTGGGCGCAGAACAAGAAGGATGACGCAAAATCTCGACGTAGTTACAATGCCGGAATTTTTGCAGGAAAGATATAAAGGCAAATATTTTAAGATGCTTGCCGCAACCGTCATTTTTTTATTTCTTTTGCCTTATGCCGCTTCGGTTTTTAAAGGGCTTGGCTATTTATTTGAAGTTAATTTCAGCATTTCTTTTGATACGGCTCTTTTGATAATGGTGATTATAACGGGATTGTATCTCATACTTGGCGGTTATTTCGCTTTAGCCATTACAGACTTTATACAAGGGTTTATAATGATAGTATGCGCTGTTGTAATGGTGTGCATTCTCGTAGGCAAAGCCGGCGGGTTTGCGGAGTCTATAAACATGATATCTTTGAATTATTATAAGAACGTGTATTCCGCCGCTTCGCCGGATTATATTATGCTTGCGGCGACGGTTTTTATGACGTCTTTTGGCGTGTGGGCAATGCCGCAGATGGTTCAGAAATTTTACGCCATAAAAGATGAAAAAGTGATAAAACTTGCCGCTTACGGCACGCTTGTTTTTGCGCTGCTTATTTCTTTGTGCGCTTATTTTACCGGAGCTCTTACGCATGTCTTTTTTGAAGCTCCCGTTACCGTAAACGGAGTTGTAAATTTTGACGCCATGATACCGGAAATGCTTATAAGATGTTTGCCGGCGGCCGTAATGTCTCTTATACTGATTTTGATATTGTCGGCCTCGATGTCAACTTTGTCGGCTTTGGTTTTAGTTTCGGCTTCAAGCATAGCGATAGATTTGTATAAGGGGCATATAAATCCCGGGCTTTCAAAAAAGAGTTCAGTCGCTATGATGCGTTTCTTGAGCGGAATATTTATTTTAATATCTTTTCTGATAGCAAAGTACGAGTTTTCTTTTATTATCACTTTAATGTCATTGTCGTGGGGGGTAATTGCCGGCGGTTTTTTAGCTCCTTACGTTTACGGGCTGTATTGGAAACGCGCCACGCTTATCGGCGCAAAAGCGGGAATGGCCAGCGGAATATTTTTGGCGATTTCGCTTTTTTATATATTGGGTCCGTCAAAAGCTCCGCTTGCTTCAAGCATAGCTATGATCGTTCCTTTTATAGTAGTTCCGGTCGTAAGTCTTTTTACAAGAAAACCGGACTCAAGAGCCATAGTAAAAGCTTTTAAAGGAATTTAAGAAAATTTGAGGAGATCGTTATGAAAAAAATTATTGCGGCGTTTGTTTTAATTTCTGTTGCGGCGGTCGCCGCTTTTTCCGATGTCGTCGGCGAATGGTCTGATTTTGAAAACTCTTTGAGAAAAGGCGGGCTTTCTGCGGCCGAAGCCGATTATCAGGCAAAAAAAACGGTTCCAAGACTTTCGCAGGCTTTAGAGGATAAAGGAATAGTTGAAAATAAGGAATGGATATTTCCTCTTAAAGATTTTACAAAAGCCGACGTCAAAAATATTAAGAAAGTGCTTTCTTCTATGGCAGAAAACGTCAGAGATACTAAATTCCTTGACGGAATGGAATTTCTCGTGCAGCCAAATATCAAGCTGAAAGTCGTTTTCAGCAAAGAACGCAAAAAAGAAAATAAAAAGAAAGACGCGCAAAGTTCCGCTAAAAATGAAAAAAACGAAACTGACGTTCTTGCCGCAAATAACGGGATCGTTCTCTACGTTAAAACCGGCGCCGTTAATTCTCCGGGAGGAAATACCGTATGGATTTATAATCCGGCGCAAAACTTTTTTATTTATTACGGCATGCTTAGAAACATAGACGTTAAGCCCGGAGAAATAGTTGCGGCCGGTTCAAAAATAGGAAGTATAAGAGGCGACAAAAACGGCTATGAGCTTAATTTTGCGGTTTTAATGTACGGAGACGAAACGTTTACCCTTTTTAACTATTTTGACGAAATGCAGTAGAGCATATAGCTATAACTTCCGACGTAATTTGCAATTAAATATTTGCCGGCAAAGCCTTGCCGGCTCTTTCAATTATCGTTACGCTGTAACCGCTCAAATCTTTTTTCAGCTTGTCTTGTGGAAATCCCGCCGCGCTTATTTGCGGGTTTTTTATGCCGCTTAAACGCAAGAATTCTTTAAAAGACTCGATATAACGCCCGTCGTAATACTTCCCGTTTTGATACAAAGTAAAAAAATCGCCTTCTTTGTTTTTAAAATGCAGCGTCGCTACATTTTTTGAATAATAGGCTTTAAAATACGGTCTGCCGTAATTGCGGCAGGCCGGTATGATAAGCAAAGCGCAGTTTAGCGCTATAACCGCAAGCATGCAAACAAAGCGTTTTTTATCTTTAAAATAAGACGCAAAAAAAATAAAAATAAAAAACAGCGCTATTTGGGCAATTTCAGGTTTTGGAACGTAAACCGACGCGAATTTCAACCCTCCGAAAAATATCGTAAGAGTAAGAACGATATGAACGATTGCAGACAATATCAGCGATATAACTAAAGAAACGAAAGGAAATATAAAAGTAAAAATATAAAATATAACGCTTAAATACAGCGTTATGCCCATAGCAGGCACGACTAACACGTTTGCTGCAAAAGATATAAACGATATCTTGCCGAAATAGTACATGCATATGGGAATTAAAAGAATTTGCGCCGAAAGAGTAACCGCAAAAGCCGCGCAGAAGAAACGCAGTATTTTATTTTTCACTCCGGAAAAAACCGAATATATGCCGTTGTAAAAATAAATTATGCCTATCGTCGCTATATAAGACATTTGAAAAGAAGCGCTAAAAAGCTGCTGAGGCTGCAATATTAAAATTATAAGCGCCGAGAGAGCTATTGAATTGTATATCAGCGGTTCTCTGTCTAAAGCCAAAGATATAAGTATGCATGAAAACATTATTGCGGCTCTTAAGACCGGCGGGTTTGCTCCGGCGGCTAAAGCATATAAAAATATAACGGGTATGACCGCAAGCGAAGCAGCTTTCAAGTTTAAGCCCGCGCATTTAAAAGACAGAAGAAACAAAACCCCTATAAACCCGACGTTTAAACCGCTTACGACGAGAATATGCATAAGCCCCGCGTCGATAAAATTGTTTTTTACTTCAGGCGTTAAAGACGATTTGTCGCCTATTATTACAGGTTTTAAAATATCGGCGTAAGCCTTTTTAAAGTATGCGTCTATTTTTTGCGTTATGTCTTTTCGCAAATTCAGAGCGGTTTTTTCTATTTTTGACGCGTCAGATTTTATATATTCAAAATATTGCGCGTCAAAAACAGTGTAAACTGCGTCTCTTGCAAGATATGCGCTGTAGTCGAATATGAGGGGGAATGGGGCTTTGGGAGGTTTTTTTATAATGCCTTCAATTTTTATAATGTCGCCAAATGAAACGCCGTAGCCTTGAGGGCAGTTTACCAAAACTTTTTCTTTTGCTTTAAAATCGTTTATCTGAAAAGTTTTAAGAATAAAGCGTTTTGCGTTTTTTGCCGTTTCGGGTTCTGAAATTACTTTGCCTTCAAGAATTACGGGTTTGCGGTAATTTGTAAAATAATGCAAAAAACTCTGGTTTTCAGGAGAGAAAAAACCGGCGGCGTTTAAAATAACAAGGCACAGGCAATAGGCGCCGCATATTGCAATAACCGGTCTTTTTAAAATAAGTTCTTTTAAGCGCATAAATTAAGCGTAAATAAAAAACAGCCGGATTTTAGTCCGGCTGTCTGTTTTTGCGTCAATATTATTTTTTTGAGTCGGGAAGAGCCATTATTATATTTTGCCCGTCGCCCATCATATAAGTCGGCAGACGTCCGTCCCATTTTTCTATCCATTTAAGCCCTATAACTTCT
>JAISRM010000061.1 GCA_031273645.1 Endomicrobium sp. | reverse complement strand
GACGGGAAAGAATTTACATGTAATCGCAGAAATAAAAAATGTCCGATAATAAAAAGATTTGGAAAGGCGGTAAAATGAATGCGGATTATATTGCGCAAAATATCGGTAAGTCTGTGTTTATTATTATTATTTTCGTCGTCGGTTTTTGCGTCGGACGATATTTTTACGCGCCAAGAGCGGCTGACATCGACGATAGAGCAATCTTTGCTGAATACACGGCAAGAATTGACGAGCTTGAAAAACGAAAATCAGAGCTTGAGGCTGCAAACGCAGAGCTTAACGACAGACTTAGCGCAACAGCGATATCTATATCAAGCGCAGCGGCTCTTATGGACGGAAGAATTGACGTTATCGCAGGCAACAACGACGAAGCTTATGCAGCGGTGCAGGAGCTTAGAATCGTCCAAAAACAGATACAAAACAGGTTGTTGGATTTTGTTGGCGCTGACGGCGGCGCTGGTAATTAAGACCGAAATATAGAGAGGTAAAAAAAATGAAACTAAGTCCGCATTTTGATTTGCAGGAATTTTTGCATACATCGCGCGCGGAACTTTTGGCTTCTCAGGGGCAGGAAGTCAAAAATTATATACCGTCGCTTAAAGCTCTGTGCTTATATATTTTAGAGCCGATAAGGGAATTTTATAATGCTCCTGTTATAATCTCTTCCGGATTTCGCGGTAAATCTTTAAATACAGCAGTAGGCGGCAGCGCGACGAGTCAACACAGTTTGGGACAAGCCGCAGACATTACAGTTAAGGGGATTGACCCTGCGCAAATTATAAAAGATATTAAAACTAAAAAACTATCTTTTCATTTTGGACAGTGCATTTTTGAAAAGATAGGCGGCAAAGAGTGGGTGCATATATCGCTGGGTTATCCGTTTAGGCTGGATAAACCGAATATGCAAATACTGCAGACCTTAGACGGCAAAAATTATACAGAGGTTTAAACGCCTTATATATGAAAATGGGAATCCGCGTTAATATTATTGAAATTAATAAAACGCGCGCTGCGCGCAATAAAAAGAGAGAGCGGGAAATGGAAACGATTTTATTAGGGGTAATAATATATCTGTTGATAGAGGACGAAGCGGGGCAGAGACGGGAAAAGACGGACGAAGAGAAGACGTGCGAATGTCTGGAATGGTTCCTGTAAAGGAGCAAGATAATGAAAGACATAGAAAGACTGCAGGCGATAATAGTGAAACTGGCGATAGGGTTATACAAGTGAATAAAGAAAATCGTAAAGCCGGCATTACCGGTCTTTTTTCAAAAGGAATACTAAATAAAACGCAAGAGGGTTTAGCTGCCGGATTTGCCGATTTGTTAGCCGTGGCCGGCGCCGCTGAAGGCGCAGGGCTGTATGATGTTATGCGCGGCAAAAATCCGTTTAACAGTGAAAATGCGCAAATCGCTGCAAGGCAGCGCAAAGCATATAATGAGGTTACCAAAGAATACGAAGCCGCGCATCCATACGCGGCGCTTGCAGCAGAGCTTATAGGCGGGCTTCCGGCGGCGGCGCTTCCAATAGGAAACATTGCAAAACTAAAAGGCGCGCCGAAACTTTTAGGAAGCTTAGCCTCAAGGGTTGACAAAATGGGAGCAATAGGCAAAAGCGCGTTTGCCGGCAGCGGCTTTGGCGCTTTATACGGCTTAGGAAACGCTTATACAAACAGTCAAGACCTAACAAGCGCAGAAGCTATAAAAAACGCTCTGCTTGGCAGTTTCAGCGGCTTAGCCGGCGGCGCAGTTTTAGGCGGCGCAGCCGGCGCAGTACTGCCGCCAATTGTAAATACTATCGGCAAAGGCGTCAACGCATTTACAAAGGCCGGAAGAATAAATATTGAACCGTGGCTAAATAAAGAGATAGATATTGCAGCTAAGGAAGCGGGACTTCTTCAAGGTTCAAAAGCGTATAAAAATTTTTCAAGGGATGTTGCAGATAAATATTATAAACACGTGCTGCAAGGGGAAAAAATTGTCAATCCCGGACTTGATTCAAACGGAATGTACAGCAGTATAGGAAGAGATAAAACAAGAGGTGTTGGAATAGATTCGTTAGATGTTTTGCCATATGCGCCGGGAATAATTGAAAAAGGAAAAATAGGCAGATTGAAGAAAAACGACGGGCATGCAAATAATCATGATTTTGAATCTTTTATAGAAATTATCACTCCGGCAAGATATAAGAACAAGAATGTTAATGCGGTTGCATTGCTTGGAAAACTAAAAGAAAACCCCCAGAGTCCGCCGCGTAGCAACGCCGTTCGCTCTGGAGGCAATAATAATATAGCAAATAACAAAAAAAAGTCAATGCCTTTGTGGAGATTTTATACATCATATCCAAAACCTTATGATATTGTCAGCGACACAATATACAATGCAAATCCGGAATTTGTATCAAGGCTTTTAGGCAGTTATGCCGGAAGAATATCAGCAAGAAAGGCAAACGATAAAAACAGTTTATTAAATAAATTGCTTGGCAGTTACGCTGAGAATATAGATCAGCATAAATGGTAAATTTTAATATTTATCCCACAAACCTTTTTTCTTTTTACGCGCTTTTTTTTGAGATTTTAAAAACTTCTTTTCATATTTTACATTCGGCGGCACTGTCATAACAGCGCCGTACCCGTCGGCAATAATCATTTCATTTAACATTTCTTTTTTATCTTTGTCCAAATACACGTAACCTAAAGTGCGGCCGTATTTATCTTTTTCCTGCACATCGGTTTCAATGTACACTTCTTTTTTGTTTTTTAACAATTTCTTTGTATGCGCAGTAGATTCTTTTCCTAAAGCGGTGATAGTATCAACGTCTTTTTTGCTGCGCGCAGCGTCTTTTTTCGCTTTCTTATTTTTGCGGCTTTCCGGCGTATCGACCCCACATTCTTTCAAAACCTGCAGCCATTGCGTATCAATGCCGTCGCTTTCTATATAAGCGTTCTTATGCAAAAGCATATCGTCGCGACCTGCTACAAATCTGAATATGCTGTGATTGTCGC
>JAISRM010000018.1 GCA_031273645.1 Endomicrobium sp. | reverse complement strand
GGAAGTTATAGACGACAATATTATATTAAATGGCAGCGCAGAAATAGATGGAGGATTAAAAAACAAACTGCAAGCTACAAGAATAGAAATAGGCGATGAAATTGAAGATATAAAAGTTCCTTTTGAAAAAACAGAAAGCGCAAAGCTTGAACTTCCAAAAAATGCAAAAATAGCCGACGAATTTTACAATCTTGAAAACGCAAGCAAGCGGAGTGCTGGTAACACTGCCAACCGGGCAGGTATCGCTGACTCTTCGCAAAACTCTACAGAAGTCAACAATATTAAAAGCGAATCGTTTAATGAATTTAATTTTGAAGCGTTTAAATCATATTTGGAAAAAGAAAATTCTGATATTTATGAAATGATCTTTAGAACAACAAATCCCGAGAAAAGAAAATACAGCGATGAGAAATTAGAAGAATCGTTTAGAAAATATGAGGATATTTACAGAAATCTTTTTAAACAAAAAAGTATGACAGCAATGGCGTTTTTTATTGACGATTATTTTGTAGAAATGATGCCTATAATAAAAGAAGCCGTTGACGGTAAAAACTTAGAGGAAATAGATTGGGGAAATATCATATCTACAGGATATTCATTTTACTGGAGTAAAAAATATTTTCAACAGCTTGATATTTATAACAAATACAGAGATGTTTTAATAAAGTTGTATGCAACGGGAGTAAAAAACACTTTTATGGTGTTTGAAGCCGTTAATTCTTTTGAGGATTGTAAGAAACTATTTGACAGTCTGAAAGAAATGTTAAATGACGGCGTGCCTTTTGATGATGATGTAAATTTAATATCATTGTATAAGCATGGATTTTATGCGCAAAAGCCTTCAAAAAATACAAATAAAAAAACAGGAGTTAAACGCAATGACACTGACAATACATCAGGCAGAGCGTTAACTCCTGTCAATAATACATTATCGCAAATAGTTGAAAAAGTCAATGCGGCAAACCCTGCCGCAACGGTGAAAGAGGCGCAAAAAATAGCCGTAAAGCTTGTAATCGGAAATGAGCAAATAGAAGAAATAAAACAGCTCAAAAACGAAGATTTAAAAATAAGTCAGAATTTAGTAATAGTTGACGCTTTAGAACAGGCGCAGCAGCTGCAAAAACAGGGTTTTAACGCGGCTGTAACGTCGGTTGCGCAAGATAAGCCTACAGCGGCTGAAGGCTGGAAAAAAGTTAAATTTGCAATACAGGCAAAAGACGCTAAAATAAGCGTTTATGTAAGAAATGAAGACGGGGTGAAACATATAAGTTTTTATTCAAAGAAAGGGGAAATAAGTCTGCAAACGGCGCAAGCCGAGTTTGAAAATATAATCTCTGAAGGGGTTAAAGACAATAACTTTAAAGGAATAAAACAAATAGTAATAACAAATGCAAATACAGCCGGCAAAGTAATAGAAATTATGAAAAACAGCCATACGGATGCCGTCAATACGCCGACAAAAGAAATGGTTTTAAATTTATACGAAAAAGAAGAAACGTTAAATAGAGCTTCGCAGGAATCTTTTGAAAACCTTTGTAAAAACGAATATGAAGCAAACGATATCGGCATTTTTGTAGTAAGCAAAGAGCAGGCGCAAGTCTATAGGGCTGCAATTAACAGACTCAGACGCGGCTACGGCATAAAATTTATCGTCAATACAAACGTTAAAGATTATAAAGATATTCAATTTGACGGTTCAAGAATAGAAGCGCAGGAAATAACCGCCATAGACGAAGCCGTAAAATTATTGGAAGATTTAAGCGTTAATAAACATCAAAAGTTTGCTTTTGAAGAAATAGACGCAAGGATAAGCGCGCGTTTTAACGACGATATTTTAAACGAGTTCAAAGCGCGCGCAATTGACGTTTGGAAAAAATACGGAATAATCCCTATAGCTGCCGGCAATTCAATTTACAGACAGTTTGCAAAAACTGAAATACAGTTTGACAACAGGGCGACAATAGATGAGATCAATAGATTTTTAGCCGACGATAACGCTATATCATTGAGCCTTTCAGACGCCGCGGTTCTTAACGGAAATCTTAAAGAAGAAATTAAAACCGCAAAAACGGCAAAACAGAAATACAATAAGGGATATAATGCGTCGTTAGACAGCAAGTTTGATTATACAGCGCGCAGCGCGGAGTTATTTTCGCTTATAAGCAAACCCGTCGAAGAAGTTGGCGCGCAAGAAATAAAAGACATAATTGAAAAGAAAGACAACGGTTTAAGCGCGGATTCTCAATCATATATCGAGCATTTGTTAAGTAAAGAACGCTATGAAGAAGCCGCAGGTTTTATAAGAGGAGCGGCAATGAACGCGGCGCAGCAGCAAATTATAGACGCTCTTGCCGAAAAAGGCATAGAAATAAAGATCGACGACTTTAAAAAATATACGGGCGGCAAATACCGTAAAGCTCTATTGACCCTTGCGCTGCAATTGCAGATAAGCGGCAAAACGATAAAAGATTTGCTAAATGACGATTATACGGAAAGCGGCAATATGTCTGCAGAACAGTTTTTCAATTCGCTTACAGTTGAAATAGGGAAAAATATCGACGATATTTTAAGAGATAACGAGTATGAAATAAAAGCGATTAAAGAGCAGGAAGAAGAAAAATCTGTTGAAATGTTTAAGAAGTTTAACGTTTTGCTGCAAGATAAATTCAGGCAGGTTAAGCTTAACGCAAAAGTATTAGTGTCGGTAAACGCCGTAAGAAATATTCTAAGCGCCGCATAAAAATCACAATCCTAAAATTTTTTATAAATTGTCCATACCCCTTTTCAACATTCCCAAATCAGAATCTCATTTTGTTTCCAAATTCCTCTGCCGGATGTGAATTATAATCATTACCTTTTAGAGTTAACTTGTAACCCGCTTTCGCAGGACAGGCTTCGCCTGTTTTATGGAACACAGACTTCGTCTGTTTTGTTAATTATTTTTTCAAGGTCTGTTTGCGCCTGTCATTCCCGAAAGTATTAATGTTCTTTCTTCCTAAGCAGCCTGCGCCCGAATGTTGCTATCGGGTGGGAATCCATTTTTAATAT
>JAISRM010000262.1 GCA_031273645.1 Endomicrobium sp. | reverse complement strand
GTTGAAATAAAAAATATGAATTCCATTTCCGGCGTAAAAGCCGCCATAGCTTATGAATCCCAAAGACAGATAGAAGTTCTTTCCCGAGGCGAAAAACTTGTTCAGGAAACGCGTTTGTGGGAAGACGAAGAAGGAATTACAAAATCTATGCGTTCAAAAGAAGGCGCTTTAGATTACAGATATTTTCCCGAGCCGGATCTTGTTCCTTTCAACCTGCCGGATTCGTTTATAGAAGAACTCCGACTTCAGGTGCCGGAACTTCCCAAAGCCAGAAAAAACAGATTTATTCAGGAATACGCTTTGTCCGAATATGACGCCGACGGCCTTACCGCTTCAAAAGATACGGCGGATTTCTACGAAGACGCGCTGAATTTTTCAGGCGATAAAAAAGTTTTTGCAAAGCCGGTCGCAAACTGGATTTTAACGGAGCTTAACGGGAAACTTAACGCTTCGGGCAAAGAAATATCGCAATCGTCCGTCTCAAGCGAAAATCTTGCAAAGCTCGTCGGGCTGATTCTTCAGGGTAAAATTTCCGGCAAAATAGCAAAAACCGTATTTGAAGAAATGTATGAAAAATCTGCCGATCCTCAAACCGTTATCAAAGAAAAAGGGCTGGAGCAAATTTCAGACGAATCGGCTATCATAAAAATATGCGAAGAAGCCATTGCCGAAAGCCCCAAAGCCGTAGCCGAATATAAGTCCGGAAAAGAAAGAGCCGTCGGCGCGATAGTCGGGCTTGTGATGAAAAAGTCAAAAGGTCAGGCAAACCCGCAGCTTGTAAATAAAATATTGATTGAGAAATTAAAGTAAGCAGCTAAAAGCCGCCGCTTAAAACGGCGGCTTTTTTAAATTAGAGTTATGGCGCGCCGCTTCTTTTAAACGACGAGGAAAGTTTATGAAAATAGTTATAAAAGTAGGAACGAGCACTCTTACCGACAAAAACGGACTTCTAAATAAAAAATATATATCGCAGCTTGCCAAAACCGCCGCCGCAATGCAAAAAGACGGCAATGAAATGCTTATAGTAAGTTCCGGAGCCATCGGAGCCGGGCTTGGACATTTGAAGCTTAAAACAAGGCCTGCAAATTTAAGAGAAAAACAAGCTCTTGCCGCCGTGGGACAACCCCTTATAATGAACGCTTACGGCGAAGCTTTTTTAGCTTACGGTTTGACTGTCGCTCAGGTTCTTCTTACAAGAGGAGATTTTGACGACAGGGTTAAATACATCAACGCAAGGAACACTCTTTGCCAGCTTATCGACAACAATATAATCCCCGTAATAAATGAAAACGACACTGTGGCCGTCGAAGAAATAAATTTCGGAGACAACGACACTCTGGCGGCTTTGGTGGCTTCTGCCGTAGGCGCCGACAAACTTGTTATTTTGACCGACGTCGACGGTCTTTACGAAAGCATGTCGCCCAAAGCCAAACTTATATCAAAAATTGATAAAATTACGTCTGAAATAGAAGCTTTTGCTTCTTCAAAATCTTCAAGCGGAAAAGGCGCCGGCGGAATGAAAACTAAAATTTCTGCGGCAAAAATTGCCGTGGCTTCCGGCATAGATACCGTTATAGCCAACGGCTCAAAACTTGATCTGCTTAAAAATATCATAGAAAAAAAAGAATCAGGCACTCATTTTTCGGCGCAAAAAAGACGTCTTAAAGCAAAAAAATCGTGGATAGCTTTCGGCAAGAAACCAAAAGGCGTTTTGGCGGTTGATAAAAGAGCCGCGCAGGCGCTTACGGCAGCCGGAAAAAGTCTGCTTGCCGCCGGCATAGTAAAAGTGAGCGGATGTTTTAAACGCGGCGACACCGTAACAGTTTGCGACGCAGATTTAAAAAAAGATTTTGCCGTAGGTCTTGTAAATTTTGACAGCGGCGATATGTGCAAAATTAAAGGCATGAAATCAAAAGACATAAAAAAAATAATTGAGACGGACGAAGAAGAAGTAATACACAGGGATAATCTGGTAATAATATGATAAGCAAAACGATTGTTAACATATCCTCTGCGGCTTGCTGCGGGAAACAGCGCAGCTGTCAATCAGCCGGCAAAATCCGGTTTGGCGCGCGCAGTTTCATTTTATCGGCGCTTTTATTTTTTTTGTTATGCCAGCCTTGCGGCGCTTTTATCAACAAGAAAAAAGTCGTAACGTCGGACAAAGAGGCTTTTTTTATTTATACCGACGAAAAAGGTTCGGAAATAGCTAAAGAAAGAATTTTTAAAGACGGCAAAACGGAACTTGTTTACGGGTTTAAAATCAACGGCGAAGTCAGGGAACTCGACGATAACGGCAGCATTCTTTATCTTTGGCAGTATGTTGACAATCAGCTTGACGGGATATGTTATAAATTTTATGCTTCCGGAACGGTTTTATACGAACTGACTTATAAAAAAGACGTATTGCAGGGACCTGCGAAAAAATATTACGAAGACGGTTCGCTTGCCGAAGAAGTCATTTATATCAACGGAAAAGTTGAAGGGACAGCCACCGTATATCTTAAGAACGGCAATTATTACAAATACGCTTATAAAGACGGAAAATTAAACGGAAAATCTTCTCTTTACGATAAAAACAACAGGCTTCTTGAAACCTCTATGTACAAAAACAATGTTCTTGACGGCATTACGGCTAAATATTATTTGTCGGGTTTTTTAAAATCCGACATGCAATATCAAAAAGGCAAACTTAAAGGCGCCGTAAGATATTACGATGAAAAAGGCGGAGAAATAAATTATAGAAAAACGTCTTCCGAAGACGATAATTCTTATGATTTGTCTTCGGCAAAGAAAGAGTCAAAAAAACTGCTCAACTGGAACGGACCGGCGCAGGCTTATATGTCTGAAAGCAGAAAAATGATAAACGAAATGAAATTTTTGCTGAAAATAAAATATTTAAACGGGAAGTGCCGCTCTTATTATAAAAACGGCAAAGTCAGATTTGAGGGAAATTTTATAGATAACGTTCCTTCGGGAATCTTTAAGTCTTATTCTCTTGACGGCAAAACGCTGACAGTTGACAATTACGTTTACGGAAAGCTCGACGGCGTTTCAAAACTTTATTATTCCACAGGCGAAAAACTTGCGCAATACAGGTATAAAAAAGGTAAGATCAGCGGCATTTCCACAGTGTATAACAAAGACGGCAGCCTTATCAGCGAAGTCGGATACAAAAATAATCTTCTTCACGGAACGGTAAAGAGTTTTTACGATAACGGCGCTCTTTGTTTTGAAGCCTATTTTTCAAACGGAGAACCGGTAGGCCAGCTGCGCTACTATTTCCCGGACGGCAGCGGCAATTTAAAATATCTGGTAGAGTTTAATTCCGGAAAAATATGCAAAAGCACCTCCTTTTCCGAAACCGGCTTCGTAGAATACCAAGCCGCCTATTAAACCACAGTCTTCGCCTGTTTTATGGAACACAGACAGCGCCTGCAGACGAAGTCTGTTTTGTTATCCGTGAAAACGGAAATCCAAGATAAGCATCGTCAGAAGCTCCATATCTGCCGCCGTCATTGCCGCAAAAGCGGGAATTGTTTGCTAAAAATTATTTTCACCTTGTTTTTTCAAGCTTTTTTTATAAGAGATTTTTTTGTATAATAACTAACATTTCAGCATACTAAATGCGGCAGGTTTTTAATCGGAGAAGATAAAACGCAAATGAAAGGTTTTTCGGCGGTAATATTAGCGGCGGGAGCCGGCACGAGAATGAAATCCGCTCTTCCCAAAGTTATGCATAAGCTTTCCGGCAAACCTTTGATAGGGTGGGTCATAGATTCCGTATCTGCTTTAAAACCTGACAATATAGTTGTTGTTTTAGGACATAAAGCCGATATTGTTGAAGAATATTTGAAAGATTTTAACGTAAAAATCGTTTACCAAAAAGAGCAATTTGGTTCCGGACACGCTTTGCTGCAGGCCGCTCCAGCGTTAAAAAATTATAAAGGCGATATTCTCGTATTAAGCGCAGACGTTCCGCTGGTTAAAACTTCGACGCTTTCGGCTCTTTTAAAACAAAATAAAAAAACTAAGTCCGCAGTTACGGTTCTTGCGGCAAAAACGCAGGATCCTTTCGGTTACGGGCGCATAGTCAGAACCGCAAATTCGCTTGAAAAAATAGTTGAAGAAAAAGACGCTTCCCCTCAAGAAAAGCTTATAAAAGAAATTAACGGCGGCATATACTGTTTTGGCAGCGGCATATGGAAAGCTCTTTTAAAAATCAAGCCGGATAACGCTAAAAAAGAATATTATCTTACCGATGCAGTTGAAATACTCAAAAAATCCGGAGGAAAAGCCGGATTAATTCTCATAAATGAATCTTATGAAGTAAAAGGCATAAATAACAGAAAAGAACTTGCCGATGCGCAAACGTACGTTTTGCGTCAAAAAATAAAAGAACTGTTTGAAAACGGCGTTACAGTGATTTCTCCGGAAAACGTTTATGTCTCAAAAGACGCAAAAATAGGCGCAGATACTGTAATATATCCCGGAGCTTTTATAGATTGCGGCGTAATTATAGGAAAGCATTGCATTATCAAAGGTTCAAGCTGCATATCAAACTCAAAAGTAGGCGACGGGAGCGTAATATCTTATTCTTACGTTAACGGAGCGCTTATCGGCAAGAACGTTAAGATAGGTCCTTTTGC
>JAISRM010000246.1 GCA_031273645.1 Endomicrobium sp. | reverse complement strand
ATATTAAACATGGATCCCCACCCGATAGAAACACTCGAGTGCAGGCTGCTTAGGAAGAAAGAATATTAAAAACGCGAGGATGACAGCGGCGGCTATTCCCATTTTCATGGGAATGACAGGCGCAAACAAATAGGAACTTATAAATGCCGCAAGATTTAGAATTTAATTTTTTATCTGAAAATAAAAGCGCCGGCGGCGACGGACGCTTAATTTACAGCGTCTCAAAAATAAGCTCGGAAATAAAGTTTATTCTTGAAGAAAGTTATCCGTCGGTTTGGGTCAAAGGCGAAATTTCAAATTATAAATTATATAATTCAGGGCATGCGTATTTTAGCCTAAAAGACGAAGAATCGCAGATAAGAGCCGTAAAATTTTCGGCTGCCGCAGAGTTAAATTTTGAACCCGAAGACGGCATGGAAGTTTTAGTTTGCGGCCGCGTAAGCTCTTATCCAAAAAGAGGCGATTATCAAATTATAGTTCAGACTATGGAGCCTTACGGAAAAGGCGGTTTGGCCGAAAAATTTGAAAAACTGAAAAAGAAACTCGAGGCGGAAGGTTTATTTGACGAGAGCGCAAAAAAGCCTTTGCCGCTTCTTGTAAGCAAAATAGGCGTGGTAACTTCGCAAGACGGAGCGGCTCTGCGCGACATATTAAAAGTCCTTGACGATTTAAACGCAAACGTCGAAGTTCTTATCTATCCGGTAAGAGTGCAGGGAAATGAAGCCGAACAGGAAATATCGCGCGCGATAAAATATTTAAATAAAAATTACGCTTCCCTTGACGTTTTGCTTGTGGGAAGAGGCGGAGGGTCGGCGGAAGATTTGCAGGCTTTTAATTGCGAAAGCGTGGCAAGAGCCGTTTTTAATTCTTCCATTCCCGTCATTTCCTGCGTCGGACACGAAACGGATTTTACAATATCCGATTTTGCAGCCGATTTGAGAGCTCCGACTCCTTCGGCCGCCGCCGAGACAGCGGTAAGAGGCAGAAGCGAACTAAAAAATAAGCTTGCAATGTTTAACGACGCGCTTTCGGGCGCGATGAATTCTAAAATAGAAGACGCGCAGGCGGCTTTAGAAAGAATAGTATCATCAAGAACTTTTCTAAAACCTTATATTATATATGAAGATAAAATTTCATATATCGACGGACTTGGAGAACGGATACGGCTGAATTTTAACAGGCTTATCAATTTTAAATCGGAAAAACTCGCCGACATTTCCCATAAACTCGGCATTATATCTCCTTTAAGCGTTTTAAAGAGAGGTTTTTGCATATGTTCTGATTTAGACGGAACGGTTATTAAAGACAGCGCAGACATTCAAACCGGACAAACGGTAAACGTAAAGCTTAGCCGCGGAAATTTTACGGCGGAGGTAAAAAACAATGCCTAAAAAAAGCGAAACTTCGGTTTCTTTTGAAAAAGCTTTAAAAAGACTTGAAGATATAGTGTCGGAAATGGAAAACGCAGATCCCGATTTGGATAAAGCGCTTTCTTTGTTTTCCGAAGGCACGGAACTTGTTAAATTTTGTTCCGGAAGGCTTAACGAAACGAAAAAGAAAATAGAGATTCTTGTAAAAAATTCCGCCGGCGCAAAAAAAGAAAATTTTGACGCAAAAGAAGAATAGACGCATGTGATTGCGCGCATCTTATTGTTTGAAGATTCGTTTTGGAGGTTTTTTTGGAAAAAGAAAAAGTTTTATTTGCTTATCTGTCTAAAAACGCGCTTTATGTAAACAAGGCTTTAAAAAAATTTCTGCCTAAAGACAATTCCCTAATATCGCAGGCTATGCGTTACAGCGTTTTAGCCGGAGGCAAAAGAATTCGTCCGGCTCTGGTAATTATTGCGGCCGGACTTTTTAAAGCTAAACCTTCCGGCGTAATAGCTGCGGCCTGCGCTGTGGAATATCTCCACACTTATTCTTTAGTTCACGACGATTTGCCGTCTATGGATAACGACGATTTAAGAAGAGGAAAACTTACGAGCCATAAAAAATTCGGCGAAGCTCCCGCTCTTCTTTGCGGGGACGCTCTTTTGACAGAATCTTTTAATCTCATAACTAAATCAAAAGCTTTGCCGGAAAATATTAATAAAGCTGTGAAAATTCTTGCTGATTACGGCGGATATAAGGGAATGATTGCAGGGCAGGCCGAAGACACTTTTGAAAGCGGAAAATGGAATAAAAAAAGCAGAAAAATTTTAGCCGGCAAACTTAAATATATACAGCTTAAAAAAACTTCGGCTTTGATAACGGCAAGCCTTAAGATAGGCGGCGTTCTTGCCGGAGCCGATGAAAAAAGTTTAAGATCTCTTTCGGTTTACGGCGACAATATCGGCCGCGCTTTTCAGATTACGGACGATATACTCGACGTTTACGCCGATAAAAAACTTTTAGGAAAAAAAGGAAGCGACAAAGATAACGATAAACTGACGGCTCTTTCTTTTTACGGAAAAGAAAAAGCTGAACTTTTGGCAAAGAGCCGCGTTAAAACGGCTAAAAATGCGATTAAATTTTTTGGCCAAAAAGCCGAAATTTTAAATATTCTTGCAGATTATATAATTGAAAGAAAATATTAAGAAATAAAAATCCGGAAAACTCTGAAATTCAAAGAACTTAAACGGCGTTTAAACGGCTGAAATCCGTCGCTGCGCAATTATTTTTGTTTTTACGGTTTTCCTGTTTTTAAACGGGGGCGTAGATTTGAATTCATTAGACTATATAAATTCTCCTGAGGATCTAAAGAAGATAAAAAGAGAAGATCTTCCTCTTGTAGCTGCAGAAATCAGAAAAATAATAATAGAAACTACTTCAAAAACCGGCGGGCATCTTGCCTCAAGTCTTGGAGCTGCGGATTTAGCCGTAGCTCTTCATTACGTTTACAATTCCCCTTCGGATAAAATAATCTGGGACGTCGGACATCAGGCTTACGCCCATAAGATTCTTACCGGAAGAAAAGATAAGTTTCATACTTTAAGAACGCATAACGGCTTAAGCGGTTTTCCAAGACGCTGCGAATCCGAACACGATTGTTTCGGCGTAGGCCATTCATCAACGTCGATATCGGCGGCTTTGGGATTTGCCGTGGCAAGAGATCTCAAAAACGAAAAACATAAAGTCGTTTCAATAATAGGCGACGGCTCTATGACGGGCGGACTGGCTTTTGAAGGGCTGCAGAACGCCGGACATCTGAAAAAAGATATGCTCGTTATTTTAAACGACAACGAGATGTTTATATCTCAAAAAGTGGGGGCGATCGCCGGTTATTTTGCAAAACTTTTAACGATAGGAATGGTTAAAAAAGTTGAAGAAAAAGTCATGAAGACTGTAAGCCGTTTTCACAGTTTCGGCTCGCCTTTCGGCAAGCTTATAAAACGCGTGAAAGTTATGCTGTTTCCGGGAATGTTGTTTGAAGAAATGGGTTTTACTTATATAGGTCCCGTGCAGGGGCACGATATCAATAATCTGATAACCGTATTGTCGAATATGAAAGACATGACCGGTCCGGTCCTTCTTCACGTTATAACGAAAAAAGGAAAAGGCTATGAGCCGGCTGAAGAAAATCCCGTTAAGTTTCACGGCGTTGGAAAATTTAACGCTAAAACCGGAGAAACGCTAAAAAGCAAAGCGCCGACTTATACTCAAGTGTTTTCAAACGCTTTAATAAATCTTGCGAAAACCGATAACAAAATAGTAGCCGTTACTGCGGCAATGCCTGAGGGAACGGGGCTTGATAAGTTTGCAAAGCAGTTTCCTGAAAGATATTTTGACGTCGGAATTGCCGAAGGGCACGCCGTTACTTTTGCCGCCGGCATGGCTGCAGACGGCTTAAAACCCGTATGCGCCGTCTATTCGACTTTTTTGCAAAGAGCGCTTGACAATATAATTCACGACGTCGCTTTGCAAAATCTTCCGGTAATTTTTGCTTTAGACAGGGCGGGTCTTGTCGGCGAAGACGGCGGAACTCATCACGGAGTTTTTGATTTTTCTTTTCTTAAATACGCGCCAAACCTCATAATAATGGCGCCGGCCGACGAAAACGAACTTCAGCATATGTTAAAAACGGCTTTAAATTCAAATAAAGCGTGCGCAATAAGATATCCAAGAGGCGCGGGGACAGGCGTTAAGCTTGACTCTTTTCCTTCGGCTTTACAGATAGGCAAGGCCAAAATACTTGCCAAAGGCTCGGATATATGTCTTTTAGCAATAGGCAATTGCGTTCAAATTTGCCTAAAAGCCGCGCAAGCGCTTTTGAAAAAAAACGTTAAAGCAAGCGTTATAAATATGAGATTTTTAAAACCTCTCGACGAAGATGCGATAAAAGAAGCGCTGTTAAAGACAAAAAAATTTATTACCGTTGAAGAAAACGTTTTATCCGGAGGTTTTGGCGAAAGCGTAAAATCGCTGCTGTGCGGGACAGGCGCTTTAGTGCAATCCATAGGTCTGCCCGATAAGTTTATCGAACACGGAAGTCTTCAAATTTTGCATAAAAAATACGGTCTTACGTCAGAAAACGTCGAAGAAACCGCATTGAAAATGCTGCAATTGCCGTCTTAGGAAATATAAAATGCGCAGCCGTCCTGAAAAAAACAAACCCGTTTTGGAAAATTTTAATGTAGAAAAGCGGCCGCAAAAACAGCGTCTTGACGCAGCCGTTTTTGAAAAAGGACTGACTGAAACCCGAGCAAAAGCGCAGGCTTTAATTTTGGGCGGCAACGTATATGTCAACGGCGCTGTTTGTTATAAGTCGGGAGAGCCTGTAAAAAGCGAAGACATTATAGAAGTAAAAAACGTAAATCCGTATGTTTCCCGCGGCGGATTAAAACTTGAATCGGCTTTATGCGCTTTAAATATAGACGTCGGCGGTTTTATATGCCTTGACATAGGCGCATCGACCGGAGGGTTTACGGACTGCCTGCTTCAAAAAGCCGCTCTAAAAGTTTATGCCGTTGACGTCGGAACAAAACAGCTTCATTATAAGCTGCGCAAAGACCCGAGAGTCGTAAGCTACGAAAATGTAAACTTTAGATATTTTGAGTTATCTGCGTTAAAAGACCCGATAGATTTTGCTACAATAGACGTGTCGTTTATATCTCTTGACAAGATTTTGCCTGCGGCTTATAAGAGCGTCAAAAACGGCGGTTTTGTTTTGGCAATGATAAAGCCGCAGTTTGAGCTTGAAGCGCGCGAAATAAAAAAAGGCGTAGTGCGCGACGAAAAACTGCGTTTGAAAGCGATAGATAAGATAAAAAATTTCGCTTTGACTCTCGGATTTAAAATAATTTCCGAAGCAGATTCAGCCTTAAAAGGTCCGAAAGGAAATTTAGAACATTTTGTTCTGCTTCAAAAATAACCTAATGCGCGCCGCTTGGAGAAAATATGAATCATTGGACTGCATTAAGTATCGATTACGCCAATCAAAGAAATTATCTTGACGATTTGTTTAAAGTCTATCCGACTATTCCCGACGGCATTAGAGATATTGACAAAAATTTGTGGAAAAATGTTGAAAAGTCATTTAAGCAGAAAAATAATTTTGAACTTTTAAAAAATTTATTTAAGTTTGACTTGTTCCCTATAAAAGATTCGTATGTAGCTTATCTGAAAAGAGATTTAACGGCTTTAGAAAGAAATCCGGAAACAGCAGCGCGTTTGTCGGGGCGTTTGTATGAGTTAGGCCTTAATGAAATATATAAACATTGTTCTGAACCTAAAGAAACAAATAGGCAAATAGGACCGTTGTTTAAAAGATGGATAAAAAGCAAAGCTTTAGGAATTAATCCTGTAAAACTTGGCGAATTTATTAAAAATAAAAACAACGCAATATTAGATGCAAGCGATTCTGAAATGAAGTTTTTTGCGGAGAAATACTTAAATTATCGTCATAATAAAGGATTAGATTTTGTCGCAAGATTTAATAATAAGCATGTTATAGGCGAGGCAAAGTTTTTAACCGATTTCGGAGGACATCAAAACGCTCAATTTAACGATGCCGTTTCCACGCTTAACGCAAAAGTTAAAGCGATTAATATAGCAATTCTCGACGGCGTTTTATATATTAAAAGTAAAAATAAAATGTACAAAGATATTACCGGTAAATTAAAAGATAAGAATATAATCAGCTCGCTTGTCTTGCGCGAATTTTTATATCAATTATAAATCATGATTATTACTTATGATAACAAAAAACAAGAGAACATAATTCTTGAGCGCACGCCGGCGGCAAAATTAAAAAGCATATCCGGCAAAGGTTCAAAAAATAAGCTTATTTATTCGGATAACCTTTTTGCAATGAAAACTTTACTTGATAAATATGCGGGCAAAGTTGATTTGGTCTATATAGATCCGCCTTTTTCTACAAATGAATGTTTTAGAATCGGAAAAGAACGCGCAAACACAATAAGCAAAAGTAATGACGATGAAATAGCGTATGATGATACTCTTGTAGGTGATGAATTTTTAGAATTTTTGCGCGAACGTTTAATTTTTTTGCGCGAATTGTTGGCGGATAGAGGATCAATCTATCTGCATATTGATTATAAAATCGGACATTACGTAAAATTAATTATGGATGAAATTTTTGGGCGCGAAATGTTTCGCAACGATATTGCCCGAATAAAGTGTAATCCGAAAAATTTTCACAGAAAAGCTTTTGGCAATATCAAAGACTTAATACTTTTCTACTCTAAATCGAATTCAATGATATGGAACGAGCCTACTATTCCTTTTTCCAAAGAGGATAAATTGCGATTGTTTAAGAAAGTTGATGCGGCTGGGCGCAGATATACCACAATTCCGCTTCATGCTCCCGGCGAAACAATCAGCGGAAATACGGGAAAAGAGTGGAAAGGAATAAAGCCGCCTAAAGGCCGCCATTGGCGTACGTCTCCCGACATTTTAGAAGAACTTGACAAGCAAGGATTAGTTGAATGGTCTGAAAACGGAGTTCCCAGAAAAAAAGTATTTCTTGATTTAAAAGAAGGGAAAAAAATGCAGGATATTTGGGAATTTAAAGATCCTCAGTATCCTCAATATCCTACGGAAAAAAGCTTAGATTTGTTAAAATTTATAATAGAAGCTTCCTCAAATAAAGGCGATTTGGTGCTTGATTGTTTTTCAGGTTCGGGCGCGACGCTTGTCGCAGCTCAAGAACTTAATCGCAATTGGATAGGGATTGATAAATCCGAACATGCGATTAACATTGCCAGAAAAAAAATAGATAATTTGGAGTCAACGTTATTTAATAAAGCGGAATATGAATTTTTACGGCAAATTTTTTAGTTCTAAGAGGGAAAATATGTCAGATTACAATCATTTGGAAATTGAAAAGAAGTGGCAGAAAAAATGGGCGGACGAACATATTTTTAAGGCTGTTGCCGATGAAAAAAAAGAAAAATATTATTGTTTGGTAATGCTTCCATACCCTTCCGGAAATTTGCATATGGGGCATGTGCGCAATTACAGCATAGGCGACGTTTTTGCGAGATTTCACAAGATGAAAGGCAAAAACGTAATTCACCCTATGGGCTGGGACTCTTTCGGGCTTCCCGCTGAAAACGCCGCTATAAAAAATAAAATACATCCGGCAAAATGGACGAAACAAAATATTTCGCGCATGAGAGAACAGCTGAAATCTTTAGGCATTTCTTACGACT
>JAISRM010000216.1 GCA_031273645.1 Endomicrobium sp. | reverse complement strand
ATAGACGTTTACAGAATTATTTACGATCTTATCGCCGACGTTAAAGCGGCTATGGAAGGTTTGCTCGACCCCGATATGAAAGAAAAAATACTCGGCAAAGCTGTGGTAAAACAGGTGTTTAAACTTTCAACGCACGGAACAATTTCTGGCTGTTCGGTAATAGACGGCAAGATTCAAAGAGGGGCGAAAGTAAGGCTTTTAAGAGACAATGTCATAGTTTTTGAAGGAAATATTTCCTCGCTTAGAAGATTTAAAGAAGATGTGAAAGAAGTTGAAAAAGGCTATGAATGCGGAATAGGCCTTGAAAATTTCTCAGACGTTAAATCAGGCGACATAATTGAAAATTTTACTACGGAAAAAATAGCCAGAAAATTAGAGGAAAATTAAAATGCCGCTTTCTTATAAGCGTTCCGTCAGAGTCGGAGAACTGATACGGCGGACGGTATCCGAACTGATAAGAGAAATAAGAGATCTAAACTTCGCGCTTGTCAGCGTTATGGGCGTAAAACTTACCGACGATTTGCAGGATTGCAAGATCTATTATTCCGTTTTAGGTTCTCAGGAAGATATAAAAAAAGCGCAAGACGTTCTAAAAGACAATACTAAAGAAATAAGGCATCAGCTTGCTTTAAGGTTAAATCTGCGCCGCACGCCTTCCCTCCTTTTTATTTACGACGACACAAACGATGCGGCTTCAAAAATTTTTGACCTTCTTAAAAAAATTGAGGATGAAAAAACCGCGCAATAAACGCTTTCCCCGCGAAAGTTTTCTTTTTGGCCTATCTCTGCAAGCCGGTTGTTTATAAATTATGAAACAAAAAGATCAGGAATTGCAAAAACTAAAATCAATAGCCGCGATAATTAGACAATCAAAAACTTTTTTTATCGCAGGGCATGTAAAGCCCGACGGAGACAGCATAGGCTCCTGCCTTGCGCTGCGTTCAATTTTAAATAGGATGGGAAAAAAAGCCAAAGTTTACTGCGCCGATGAAGTACCGCGTTTTCTTCATTTTTTAAAAGGCGTCTCGTCAATAAAAAAATCCGCCGCAAAAACCGAAAGTTTTGACTGCGCCATAATTATTGAATGCATAAATTTTGAAAGAATGGGCGATATTATTTCTTCTTCTCAGGCAAAAAAAATAATAAACATAGACCACCATAGCGCGTTTACGGATTTCGGAGACGTAAATTATATAGTTCCGAATTCTTCTTCGACTGCAGAGCTTGTGTTAAGGCTTCTTGATTTTATGAAAATAAAACCGTTAAAAAGCGAAGCGGAATGCCTTTATACCGGAATTGTTACCGATACAGGACGTTTTCAGCAGTTAAATACTACTGCGGATTCTCACATTGCCGCAGCAAAGCTTATTAAAGCCGGAGTTTCTCCAAACGGCGTTTGCAGAAAAATTTACGACAGTCATTCTCTGGCAGGAGTAAAGCTTCTTGGCTGCGCCTTAGAAAACGTGAAAACCGATTTTAACGGGACTTTTGCATATACGCTTATCACCAAAGACATGTTTTTAAAAAGCGGCGCAAATGAAAATGAAACGGAAGGAATAGTAAACGCCATACTTTCAATAGAAGGCGTTAAAGTCGCATGTCTCTTTAAAGAAACGGGCGCGGCGTTGACAAAAGCAAGCTTTCGCTCGGTCAAAGACATTAACATTTTATCCGTTGTCAGCCAATGCGGCGGCGGCGGACATAAAAACGCGGCCGGCTGTACTTTGCAGCTTGACAGCGTTTCTGCCGTAACGTTTATAAAGAAAATTCTTAAAGAGAAGATGTATGCCTGAGCTTTCGGGAATGCTCCTTTTAGATAAGCCGCCTGCGATAACCTCTTTTAGCGCCGCAAACAAAATAAAAAAAATTTTAAACGTAAAAAAAACCGGACATTGCGGAACTCTTGATCCGGCGGCTACCGGACTGCTGCTTGTTCTCATAGGCAAATCCACAAAACTTCAGGATCGTTTTATGAAAAGAGATAAGACGTACAGGTGTTCTTTTCTTATGGGCACCTCTACGGACACGTGGGATTTAGACGGCAAAATCACCGGACAAAAAAACTGTTCGCATTTGCGCGTTGAAGATATAGACAAAGCTTTGGATAATTTCCGAGGACAGATTTTGCAAATTCCTCCGATGTACAGCGCTTTAAAACATAAAGGCAAAAAACTTTATGAGCTTGCAAGGGAAGGAATAAAAGTCGAGCGTCCTCCCCGCGCCGTTAATATAAGAAGCGCGCGCATTTTGTCTTATGAAAATTGTCTTCTTGACATAATTATCGAATGTTCAAGCGGAACATATATAAGGAGCATTGCCCGCGATTTAGGACGTATTCTTGACTGCGGCGCGTCGGTAAGCGCTCTCAGACGGGAAAAAGTCGGTTCTTTCGTCGTTGAAAACGCTTTGACGCAAAAGGATTTTTCAAACGCCGAAAAAATAATGCAGGCGCTAATCGGACATGAAGAACTTGAACTGTTGGCAAAAAACGAAAATGAAGAATAAAAAATCCTGCGTAACAATAGGCACTTTTGACGGAGTTCACAAAGGTCACGCCGCTTTGATCGATAAAACGGCTGAAAACGCCCGTTTATCAGGTTGTACAAGCATAGCCGTTGTGCTTGAAAAACCCGTTCGCAGCGTTAACGGCATTATATCGACGTACGAGGAAAAAATCGAATTAATAAAGAGACGCGGCATAGATGAAATTTTTGTTATTGAAGTTCCTTCGGCGGTTCTTTCTTTAAACGCCGGCGATTTTTTTGACTCTTTTCTTATCGGCGTATTAAATGCCGGAGAAATCGTTTGCGGCAAAGATTTCGCTTTTGGAAAAGACAGAAAAGGCGACGTTGTGTGGCTTAAAAATAAGGCAAAAACAAACGGCGTAAAAATTACTGTGGCAAAACCTTTTAAGATTGCTTCGCGCATTGTTTCGTCGTCGCGCATAAGAGATCTTATTAAAAAAGGAGACGTTAAAAACGCAAATCTGCTTCTTGGCAGGAATTATTCTTTTTGCGGCGCGCCTTTTTGCGACAGAGGCGAAGGAACAAAACTTGGATTTCCTACGGTTAATCTTAAGGTTGACAGCGCTAAACTTTTGCCTTGCGGAGTTTATGTAAGCGTGATATCGCGCGGAAAAAATTTGTTTCCGGCGCTGACAAGCATTGGAACCCGCCCGACTTTTAATGCAGGCAGTAAAGTAGTTCCCGAAACTCATATTTTAGATTTTAGCGGAAAATGGGGAAAAACAAAATCATGCGTTTCTCTGCTAAAAAAAATCAGAGACGAAAAAAAATTTGATTCGGTAGAATCTTTAAAAGAAGAAATAAAAAAAGACGTAAAAAAAGCTGCGGATTTTTTTGGCTTAACAGTTTGACGGCAAAAGCGGATACCCGCCCGATAGAAAACATTCGGGTGGAAGAAAAAATATTAACACTCTCGGCAATGACAGCGAGAGTTTTTGTTTTGTCATCCCCGCGTTTTTAATATTTGTTCTTCCTTAGCAGCCTGCGCTCGAGTGTTTTTATCGGGCGGGAATCCAAGTTTGCTAAAAAATTCTGTCAGACAGCCTTCGGCTGTTTTATAAAAACAGACGCAGTCTGAAAAGAAATAATGTTAGAAAATATATTAATATTAAAAATGGATTCCCATTTTCATGGGAATGACAGACCTTGAAAAAACGATTGACCAAACAGACGCAGTCTGCAGACTGCGTCTGTTTTATGAGATTGGCAACTTGAGCCTGTTTTTTGGATGACAGCTTGTGCCTATTTTGTCATTCCCATTCTTTTTTTTGTCATTCCCGCGAAAGCGGGAATCCAAGTTTACTAAAAAATTATTTTTACATTGCGTTTTTAAAAAGAAATAATGTTAGAGACTATATTAATATTAAAAATTGATTCCCATTTTCATGGGAATGACAGACACAAACAAAACAGACGCTGTCTGTGTTTCATAAAACAGATGAAGTCTGCCCGCGTTTTTAATATTTGTTCTTCCTTATCAGCCTGCACTCGAGTGTTTTTATCGGGTGGGAATCCATGTTTACTAAAAAATTTTGTCAGATAGCCTTCGGCTGTGTTTTGTCATTCCCGCGAAAGCGGGAATCAATGTTTACTAAAAAATTCTTTTTACATTGCATCGCATTTTTAAAAGAAATTCGGATTCATTTTTAATAGTTTTCTTTTCCTTTTTTTAATAATCTGTATCCTGTAAAAAATAAAGCGGCAGCGGCAAGGAGTCCGAATATAGTGATTCTGTTTCTAAGAAATATAGACATCAAAGCCGCAGCTATTCCTATAATAATATAAGTGTATCCGGATCTTTTCAGATTTTTTGCGCTTTGCTGCGCTTCAAAAACGGTGTACTCGCGTATTGTCAAAAACTCTTCTTTTGTTATGTTTACCCCGCGCG
>JAISRM010000170.1 GCA_031273645.1 Endomicrobium sp. | reverse complement strand
AGCTTTTCCGGCTTCTATTTTCTCCTGCGGAGTTTCTGCCGCCGCCTCAACTGCAGCAGATTCTTCTTTCACTTCCGGTTTTGATTCAGATTCAACGGATTTCTCTATTTCTATTTTGTCCTGCGGGGTTTCTGCCGCCGCCTCAACTGCAGCAAGTTCTTCTTTTACTTCCGGTTGTACTTCAACGGGCTGTTCTATTTCTATTGGAGTTTCCGCTGACGCCTCAACCGCAATAGGTTCTTGCGCTTCCGGTTTTGCTTCTTCTTCCGATGTTTGTGCGGAGCTTTTTTGGGCGGCAAACCAGTTTCTTATTCCTTTTCCTATTCCTTTTATCGCATTTGCCGCGCTTCTTGCCAAAATAGAAGCCAAATCTACAGGCTCTGAAATAAATACCCGCCATTCGCTCCATTGAGGATGCGCTTGATGACGAATTTCGTGCCTCATTATAAGTTCCAGCAGCCATTTGTGGCGGATAATACTTCTGTCGCTGCTAAAAAACACTTTTTCTATTTTTGCAAAATTAAATTTTGGCAAACCATCCTTGTCTATTTCCATAATCGCATTGCTGTCTGGACTTTCAATTTTCCTGCCAGCAAGCACAAACATTTTCTCTGTCATTTCCTGCTTCGTTGAAACTTTTGCCAGCTTTAAAAACAATTCAGGAAAAGCCTTTTGTATATTATCGAGCGTAGTTGAGTTATCGCCAACTTCCTGATTGCCTTTAAGAATTAATGTCTCTGCAAGACCAAGCCCTATTGAACCCGCTAAATACAGCGACGGCAATGCAAAAACAATTACAAAAGGAAGAGCTAATGGCGCATAAAACGTAAAAAGAGAATAGCCCGCTATTGCCAAAACGGCGGTAATGCCTGCAGAAATTGCAGCGGATTTTCCTGAATTTTTTGCAGATTTTTGTTTTGAATCCGCCTGCGAACTGTTTGTTTGCCCTATAAGATCAAATTTATCAACGCCGTTATATTTATACTGCTCTATTTGCGCATTGTCTTTATACACAATAAGCATCATGTCGTTTGTGTTTGCGCCCTGAATTTCAGCCCTGTAGGAGTCGCCTTTCTCTTGCTTCCATATTGTTGTCAGCACCTCAGACAGCGCTTCATTTTGCGTTTGACCTTTCGCCATAAGATTGTTAACTTTAACAAGCTCGCCGGCAAGTATCTGGACCCTTTCTTTAGTATCTAAAGAAATCGCAAGCGTTGCCAAAGCGTTAAACAATATTTTGCTTTGTTCTTTGGCTATTTGATAATATTTCTCTTCGGCAAGCTCTACTCCGCCGCTGACATTGGGCGTTATCACTATGTATGATATTCCCGCTTTGCCTAAAAGCTCGGCAACACCCTGCGTGTGAAATCCGCCGGTTACCACTATGCTTACGTTTTTGGCGTCTTTCATAGACTCTACTACTTTATCGGCCGCATCGCCTGCATATTCTTTGTTTGCAAGTTTTCCAAAATTATTGGCGCTGTCTATGTTCTTTATAAAATATCTGTTTCTGTCTATATTGACGCCGTAAAATGCGTCGGCGGTCTTTTCGTAATCTGCAAGAAGACTTAACTTCTGGTTGTCAACGTATTTTACCCACAGCTTCTTAAACTGCGCTATGTTGTTCTTATAATATTCGTAGTCGTCGGCAGTTATTTTGCTTGACAGATAATCTTTCAAATATTTGTGAAATGACGTTAAAAATATAACTTCTCTTTCGCTGTTGTTTGTCGCAAAACCCGAGTTTATTTCGTCGGTAAATTTCTGTTCTTCTTTTATCATTTCCAAAGGGTTGATTTTTTTGCCTAACTCGTAATAATCTAAAAACTTTGAAAGTTCAGGAAATCTCACCGTTAAATCTATTTTTCCTTCTTTTGACAACATCACCACGCTTGTATATAACCTGTCGGTATCGCTGAAATTATTTGTGGAATCTATTATCATCTTATAAGCCGAATAAGGCAAAACTTCTTTCAGCGTGAATACGAGCCTTTGAAGTTCTTTTGTCGCTTTGTCATTGTCTATTTGTCTGGAAAGCTGCAATAATCTGGCATACATTCTGATATTTTCATATCTGTCCATGTCTATGCCAAGACTGTCGGAATGTTTGTACATAAGCGTAAAGTATTTTTTTACATTTAACGCTCCCGACTGATATTCTTTTGAAAGTTCTTCTATTTTCAACTGTCTTCTGTTGAAATATGTTTTCTTTAACGCGTTTAAATCGTCGTTTATGCTTGCCAATATTACCGAAATATCGCCTTGCGAATTTAATATGTCTCCAAAACGCTTTAAGTTGCCAAGATATTCGTCTTTATTTTCAAGCCCTTTGATTATATCCGTCCTGCCGCTTTCTGCGCTAAAATATTCCGCGCCCGTTAAACGCCCGTCCTGCACTAACACGCTCATTACGTTTTCGCGTAAAGTTTTATCGGATATATTTGCAAGCCAAGACGTGTCGACCTGCCCGTAAGCGCCTTCAAGATATACGTTCTTTACGCCGAATTCTTTATCAAAAATTTTAATTATATTGCTTATATTTTTTTGCACCTGCGGATGCGAATGGAGGTCTTGTATGTTTATCACAATGGCGTCGCTTGCATTAAACTGCGCCGACGTTATCTTGCCGTATGAATACGGAATGGCAAAACCTTCAAATATCTGCTTGAATGCCTGCGTTGCTCTTATATTTTCAGTCACTGCAGATACGGCCTGCCCATAAACTCCGGTCAATAAAAAACAATTGACCGCAATCAAAGCCGTAATTTTGATTGCAGTCAATTGTTTAAACCAATCGCAAGCTGCTCGCGCAGCTGCGCAAATAGGCGTTGTAATTCGATGAATTGCTTTCATGTTAGTCCCCTTTTGTCATAATATAATAAAATAAAAATAAGCACGCTTAACATTCTTGATTGATGTTTTATTGAAAGTTTTTACGCCGTATTGAAAACAAAAAATCTCTCAACAAACGATTTTTTGTTTTTGTTTTGTTAAAAAATATACGCTCCTTTAAAATCAAATATATCTTTAAATTTTGCCGCAAAAACGGCTTTTACTATGTTTAAAAGCATAAAAGAAAACCCGGCGCAAACGCCGGTTGCTGCTGAAATTTTCAAATAGTGGTTTAAGCAGTTGTAAATCATAGCAATATTCTAACCTAATAACAATAAAATGCGATAGTTTTTTTGCGCGCTAAAATAATATAGCGCAATTAGTTTATTTGAGTTGCATATATTATATATTTATATATAGAGAAAATAATAAAATACTTGAAAAATTATTGTGAAATTATTGTAAAAAGTATTATGACGGATTTTTTGAAAAAAGCCAAAAAAATGAAAACCCGAAAAACATAACTATGCTGATATAGCTATGTTTTTCGGGTTTTTTAATAATGGATTTTATGCAGTATTAAGTATTATTAATACACCAAAAGCCGAAAGAAGAATTCTATTTCGGCTTTTGGTCAATGCTGCGATTTTAAAATTTATAAAAGCTCTTTTAATTTTTTTGCTTCTTCTTCGGTAAGGGTTACGCCTTTGCCCATTTTATCGTGTTCTGGCGACCAGTCGCGTATATCGTATTTCGGATCGCGGTCGTTCCACTTAACAAGATTTATCTCTTTTTTCCAGCCTTTAGCCGATTCAGAAAGCACTCCTATTGCCTTTACTATTTCAAACTTTATCTCCGTTGCCATAAACCGCTCTCCTTTTTAGTTCTTTTCAAGCAAAACCGCGGCTTCAATGTGATAAGTCTGAGGAAACATATCCACCGGGGTCACGGCTTTTATTTTATATTGACCGTCTTGTATTATCAAAGCCAAATCTCTTGCAAGAGTCGAAGGGTTGCACGAAACGTAAACTATTTTTTTTGCTCCGCATCCGGTTAAAAATTTTATTACGCCCGAAGTAAGACCGCTTCTCGGCGGATCAGCCACGACGGCGTCAAAACGTTTGCCGCCGTTTTGCAAAACCCATTTTTCAGCAGTTAAGGCAAAAAACGAAGCGTTTGAGACATTATTTAACAAGGCGTTTTCTTTAGCGTTTTCAACGGCCTGTTGAATTTGCTCAATGCCTATTACCTCTTTAACTTTGTGGGCAAGAGATATGCCTATAGTTCCTGTTCCGCAGTACAAATCGACAAGAACGTCGTCTTTTGAAGGATCTAAAAGCTTTAAAATTTCATTATAAAGAATTTGCGCGCCTTTTGAATTTGTCTGAAAAAAAGAAAACGCGGAAATATTAAAAAAATAATCTTTCCCGCCGACATTAAGCTTTTCAAGAATGCTTTCTTTGCCGCGCAGAACGCAAAAAGAATCGGCCGCTACGGCGTCGGAAACTCTTGCGTTTTGAGTCCAGCATATGCTGTCGGCAAATTCCGAAAGCTCTTCTACAAGAGAGTTAAACTCTTCTTTATGAAAATCAGCCGCATTCGTTACTATATTGACGAGGAACTGCCCATTGTTTTGCGCTTTTCTTAAAACGAGATGCCTGAAAAAACCTTCATGCGTTTTATTGTCGTAAGCCGGCAATCCTTTTTTATTTGCAAAATTTTTTACAATCGCGGCGGCTTTTACAAAATCGCCGTCTGCTATAAAGCAGGGAGGAACTGAAACGTACCTGTTAAAACTTCCCCTGCAGTGAAGCCCGAGATCCGTTTGTCCGCCGTTGTCAAAAAAACTGAACTCCATTTTATTTCTATAATTCCACACGTCCGGACTTTGCAAAATATCTGACGCAGGCGCTGCGGTAAAAGCCAAAAGTTCGCTTATATATCCGGCTTTATACTTTATTTGATTTGTATAATCGGCGTTTTGAAAAGTGCATCCGCCGCATCTGCCAAAAGAGGGACACAGCGGTTCTATGCGCTGCGCGCAAGGGCGCGTTATCTTTTTTAACAAGCCTTCTCTAAAAGATTTTTTATCTTTTATAACAAGCACGTCGGCCGATTCTCCGGGCAAAAGCCCTTCGGTAAATAAAGCGACTCCGTCGGAACATCTGCAAAGAGAACGCCCGGGAAACACTATTTTTTCGGCTGTTACGCTGATAATTTGATTTTTCAAAGACATGTTATAGCCGGACCCGCTCATTACTTTTCACAACGATCTTCTATGCACTCTCCGGCTTTGTCTTTGATCTCTTTGATTATATCCGCCACATATTGAGGAATGTCTGCGTTTTCTGCGCATTTGGCTTTCTCGACTATAAAAGCGGCAGTATTGCAGAGTTCTGCATTTTTAATAGTTTTTGATATAACTTCCTTTTTGGATTCTTCAAGTTCGGAAATTTTTATTTCAAGTTTTTCATAGAGCTTTGCGTTTTCGACTGCCTGCGCCATCTGCAGCACAAATATCGACGCGTTTTTCAAATCTGATTTGACGTAAGATTTTGAATCTGAAAGTTTGGTCAAAAAAAGGCAGCCCATAGCTTTATTGTTTAAAGTAACGGGGCAAAACATAAACGATTTTATTTCGCTTTCAGCAGGTATTGCGCCGGAAATCCAGTGAGGAACGTTTGAAGAGTCAAAAAACAGAGGTTCGTTTCTTTTTTCGTCTGATTCGTATATTCTTGCGGCAAGATTTTCAAGTTCTTTTTTTTGCGAGCCGTATCTTGAAGGAGAAGATGAAGCCAGATAAAGCTGATTGTTGTTGTCTAAAAGAAACAGCGAAGCTTCGTTTGAATAAGTAATCTTTTTTATAAGAGATATCATCACCGGAAAAAGTTCTTCAAGCCTGAGTTTTGAAAAAACGGCGTTGGCGCTTTCATAAAGAGCGGCAAGCACTTTAAGCTCCGATTTTTCAAGCGCCTTTTCAACAAGAGCCGCAAGCTCGTCTATATTAAAAGGCTTTTGTATAAAATCGTAAGCTCCGCAGCGCATTGCTTCAAGAGCGGTTTCAACCGTCGCATATCCCGTAATTATTATAACTTCGCAGTTAAGAGAATTTTCTTTGACGTATTTAAGAACGTCAATGCCGTCTATTTCAGGCATTTTCATATCGGTTATTACGACGTCAAATTTTTCGGATTGAAGTTTTGAAATAGCTTCTTCTCCGTTTATTACCGAACAAACTTCGTATCCAAACTTTAAAAACTCGCTTACAAGCAGTTCTCTTATGCCTTGTTCGTCATCTACTATTAATATTCTTCCGTTTTGCGCAACCATTTTGTCTCCGTAATATTTAATTACGTCGTCATTATAACATATTTTGATTTCTTTGAAAATCCCGTTTTTTGCCAGTTTTCACGGGTCGATTGTTTTAAGCGGTCAACTGCTTTTTGTTTTATATTTTTTTATTCCTATTTTCTTTTAAAAACGAGATGTAAACAGACTTCGTCTGACAGAATTTTTTAATAAACATGGATTCCCACCCGATAGAAACATTCGGGCACAGGCTGCTAAGGAAGAAAAAATATTAAAAACATGGGAATGACAAAACGGACACAAACAAAACAGACACTGGCTGCCAATCCCATAAAACAGACGAAGTCTGTCCCGCTTTCGCGGCAATGACAAGCTAAAACACAGACAGCGTCTGTTTGCGTCAATCGTTTTTACAGGGTCTGTCATTCCAGTGAAAACGGGAATCCATTTTTAATATTAATATATTTTCTAACATTATTGCTTTTCAGACTGCGTCTGTTTTTATAAAACGGCCAAAGGCTGTAAACAGACTTAAGTTGTTGCCCGCAGATGCTGCGGGGCATATGTTAACATTTATCTTATTACGGCTATTTTTCCGGTTTCGCGGCCGCCGGCAGTCATCACCCATATATATGTTCCGCTTGCCACATATTCGCCTCTCTCGTTTTTGCCGTCCCACCTTACGAGAGTCATCGAGTTCCAATTAAGTTTGCGCACAAGCTCTCCGGACACGTTATATATTATTATCGTGCCTCCGGAAACCGGCACTCCGTCAAATTTTATCTGCCCGTTTTCAGAATAAGATCCCTGCGTGCCGGACATATCCGCCGGTATCCACGGATTAGGATAAACTTTAACGGCATAAGCCTGCAAAGCGGCTGCGGCGGCAAATACAAACGACAGAATTAATTTTTTTAACATTTTGCTTTCACCTTCCGGTTTTGGCATTGACTGCCAAAAATTGCTTTTGCGCAAATTTGCGCAGATTAAATCTTATTTTTATTGAAGCCTTTCAAGCGCTCTTTTTGCTTCGGTTTTTTTCGGATCGTACTCTAAGGCTTTCTTTAAAGAGCCTCTTGCTTTATCAAAATCGCTTTTGCTGTAATAAGACATGCCTTCTTCATAATACTTTTGCGCAAGTTCTTTTCCGACTCTTTCGTATTCAAAAGATGCGGAAGTGTTTGACGGATTATACGACAAAGCCGTTTTATATTCCCTTGCGGCCGCTTCAAATTTATTGTTTCTTACGAGTTCAAAACCTTTTCTATAATGAGATTCCGAAAGATCGTAGCTGATTTTGGTTACGTAGTTTTGGGCATTCTTTGAATAATCGTCAAATTCGTATTTGTCGGCAAGCTCTTTGCTTCTTCTAAAATAAACTACGGCCTGGGCAAGATTGTTTTTTTCGTAATATTTCAAAGCGGTTTCAAACATTCTGTAAAGTTCTCCCCTTACCTTTTCTTGCGCCGCTTCAACTTTCTTTTGTCTTTCGTACTCCGCTATTTCCTGAATATTCTTTTCCGCTTTTGAAATTAAATCCTGAGCGTCTCTGCGGTGCGGCGCGGCTATGACGATAGCTTCAAAATATCTGATAGCTTCCTGAAATTTGCCCTGATTGTATAAATCCATCGCCTGACTGTACATTTCGTTTACTTTATCAATGTGGATTTTTGCAAGAGCGTTGTCGATGTTTACTATCCCGTCTTTTGCCGACTGGTTTTCGGGATCTATGTCAAGTATGAAATTAAGCGATTCTTTAGCGCGGACAAGCTCTCCCTGTCTGTAAAAGTTTTCCGAGCGCGCCCACAAATATTCTATTCTGTCTTTGTTTTTCATTCTGTCTCTTTCTATGGAAGCTTTCCTTGTATATTCGTCAACGTTGTCAAGCCCGTCTTTTGCAAAAGTATTTTCAGGATCAAACTCAAGCACCATTCTGAAATATTTTGACGCTGTGGCTGCATCGCCTTTATTTATCGCATTATCGGCTTTTTTCATATAACCGCTTACTCTTCTTGCATTATAAGCGTCTATTCCCGCAAGTTCGTCTATTATTTTCTGCAAATGCCTCTGAGAAGGCCTGTGTTCAGGATAAACGGAAAGAATTTCGTCGAATTTTCTGCGCGCGGATACAAAATCTTTCTTTGTATAAAATTCGACGCCTTCTCTGAAATGATTCATCAGATAATAATCGTAAGCTGCTCTCTGATCGGAAAAACTGCCTATCGCATAGCTTAAATTAAAATTATGCGTTCCGTTTAGATATTGCGAAGGAGTATAGGAATAGTCAAACGACAGGCTCTGAAATTCAAAACCGATTCCCAAGCGCAAGTCGGCATTAAGCGATTCGTCCGAAAGTTTTATGCCGCCTCTGAAAGAAAGAAAATATATCGGAGTTACGGAAGCTCCGACCGAAAAGAAATTTCCGGAATTGCTTTGCGAATTAAAATCTAAAGCGACTTTCAAATTGTAAAAATCGTCTTCGCGGTAACCAAGCCCCATCGTAAAAATCTGCGGAAGCGGAGCCGGTTCAGCGACGAATTTAAGATCCGAACCGAAGTTTTTATAAGCCATGGCGAATGTAAAATTTTCCATATTGGGTATAGTCATAATAGCGCCGAAATCCATAGCGAAAGCTTCCGTCGTATAATTGCCCAGAGCAGACCTTAAAACTTTAATATTTACGCCTATGCCGCCGTATGCGGACTCCACAGGAACTGATTTTTTAATAGGCACCGAATAGTTGATTATAAAAGCCATATCGTTTGTAGAGTCCATGTTTACCGACTGGCCGGAATTATTAAAATACTGCATGTCCGTATATCCGGCATACATTACGGCCAAACCGAAGTTTCCTATGTTGGTCGGAAACTGCGCGCCTGCATAATTATATTGTATCGAAGAAAAAAGAGAAGAATTGCTTGCAGAAAGCACGGGTCTGTAGGTATTCATTGTAGAGGCAGGGTTTAAAATCGCTCCGGATGCTTTATTTGAATAAAGAGCCGCGCCGGCGTCTCCCATAGCTGCGCTTACGGGATCGGGATTATATAAAAATATCTGTCCGGCTGACTCTCCCGCGTCGGCAAAAATATCTCCGGCAAAGCCGAAAACCGCAAAAACCGACAAAAATAACGCAATAATCCTTTTACTCATCTATATCCTTTGCAAAGGCTTTTAGTTTTAATAAAGCGCAGGCTTCAAGATTTTTGACTTTTGAAACCGGAATATTCATTTTCTCGGATATCGTTTTATAGGATACTCTTTTGTCCGAGCGGCCGCCGATGCAGTATCTTAAAGAAACGACGTTTCTTTCGTCTTTGGAAAGTTTTGAAAACATCGCGTTAAAAAACTCCGACTTACGCGCATAAACTACGCTTGACAACGCGTCTTTTTCGGATTTATCTTCAATTATCTGCGCAAACGAACCCGAATCGGAACCCGGATCAATTTCTTTATCCAGAGAAAAAACGTTTAAAGCGTTGCCGCCGGAAAACAAAGTGTCAGACGCCTTTGAAACTTTTATATTTAAAATTTCCGACACTTTTTTTATGTCGGGGTAAACTCCATTTTTAGCCTGCGTTTCAATAAGCTTTTTTATCGCAGAAAAAATCTGCCTCTCTTTATCGGGGATTCTTAAAACCCCTGAATTTCTTGAAACGTAACTTTGAATTTTCTTTATTATCCAAAACCACGCATAAGTTGAAAATGAAGCGTTTTTATCATTTCTGTACTTTAAAGAGGCTTCCAATAATCCTATACGCCCTTCTTCAATAAGATCTTCAATGTCAAACGCCGGAAAAAGAGCCTTGTACTTTTTTGCGACATTGATTACAAAAGAATCGTATTCTTTCAAATCGCGCAAAGAAAGAATCTGTCCGTTACTTCTTTGAGTTTGTTTTTTGCGAAGGCACAAATTTAAATCCTCTGCCGAATACTGTTTCAATTTTCTTTCCCCACGGCCCAAGAGCCTGTCTAAGATTTTTTATATGAGTGTCTATAGTGCGCGTGGTAACGGCTATATTATAGTCAAAAATATTTTCAAGTATATAATCTCTGTTTAAAACAAAATCGGGCTTAAGCAAAAAAGTATGCAAAAGATCGAATTCTTTCGGTCTTAAAACTATTTCTTTTTTATTTAAAAAAACGGTTCTTGAATCAAGGTTCATCACAAGACCGCAGGATTCAAGAACATTGCTTTCATCTTTTCTGCCGCTCCTTCTTAGAAGAGAGCGCACTCGCGCAATAAGCTCTTTATTGCTGAAAGGTTTCGTTATATAATCGTCGGCGCCTACGCCAAAACCTATTACTTTATCGGTTTCCGTAGATTCGACGGTAAGCAGTATTATCGGAAGGTTTTTTGTTTCGGGGGTTTCCCTTAAAAGACGGCAAAGTTCAATGCCGCCTATTTGCGGCATTTTAACGTCGAGAATTGCAAGTTCCGGCTGGGATTTTAAAATGCGCTTATAGCCTTCCTCCGTATCCTGACAGGCTATAGCCTTAAAATTATTGGCTTCAAGAAGATCTTTGACGAGACTTCTTATATTTTCCTCATCGTCAACTATAACAATCTTGCCTTCAATCATAGGGACCCTCACTTTCTGCGTTCAAACACATAAGAACTTTTTTCATTTCTCTTAGCTAAAGTTTTAAGCTCTGCGGCTCTTTTTGCTATCTCGGCAAAATGCGTAATATTGCTTACCTTAGTGGATATTATTGCCACCGATACCGACATAAGAGGAAACTTTTTTGCGTTATTTTGTCTGTCGTATGAAATTACATATCCGTTACTTTTGTCTATTTCGGTATAAAAGCCCGGTATTCCCAAATCAAATTCTCTTATAAATGCCGAAGCGATGTTTTCTGCCGTATCTAACGAGGTAATTACTATGAAATCGTCGCCGCCTATATGGCCTATAAAATCGTTATCCAAACCTTCGTTTTTTACGCACGACAATAAACAGTCGGCGGTAAATTTTATAACTTCATCGCCGTTTTGAAAACCGTATTTGTCATTATAGCTTTTAAAATTTGAAATATCTATATACAAAAGGGCAAAATGCTGACCTAAATTCAGCCGTTTTTCAGCTTCGGTTCTGATTGAGGAATTTCCGGCTAAAGAAGTAAGAGGATTAGAATCGACGCTTAGTTTTTTTCTTTCAAGCATATTCTTGATTCTTGCAAGAAGGATCGGAGCTTTGAAAGGTTTTGTCATATAGTCGTCGGTGCCGGAAGTAAAACCTTTGATTTCTGCGCTTTCTCCTTCCGAAGCCGTAAGCATAATGATCGGAAGATTCATAAATTTAGGTTCTTTTCTCAGATGCGTTATAACTTCATATCCGTCCATTTCCGGCATGGAACAATCAAGCAATACGATGTCGGGCTTTTCTAAAAAAACTTTTAGCAAAGCGTCTTTACCGTCGCATGCGGTTATCACCTTATAGCCGGCAATGCTGAGGATATCTTCAAGCATATCCCTTAAAGAAGGTTCGTCGTCAACAACAAGAACTTTTGCCATTTATCCCCTCATTACGGGAAGAACAAATTTAAAAACGCTTCCTTTCCCGAGTTCGCCTTCGGCCCACACGCGTCCGTTGTGAAGCCTTATTATTTCATACACTATCGAAAGACCAAGACCCGTGCCTTTAGGTTTCTTAAATTCGCCTTCTTTTACCTGATAAAATTTTTCAAAAACTTTTTCGGCGTCGCTTCTGCTTAAACCTACTCCGGTATCTGCAATCCAGACTTCAACAAAATCGTCGCCGTAAGCGCCTGATTTCATAGCGCTTATGGTAATGGAACCGTTTTCTTTCGTAAATTTAAGAGCGTTTCCCAAAAGATTGGTAATAACCTGCTTTACTTTTTCAATGTCGGCATAAACCGGCGACAGCTCGTCTTTAATAACGACTTTTAAAGTTTTTTTCTGGGCAAGCGCGAGAGATTCAAACAGCTGGGAAATTTCTTTTATTACTATTTCAATATTAACGCCGGATGCTTTCATTTCAAATTTTCCGGCTCTCATCTTAGCCAAATCCAAAATATTATTAATAAAGCTTGTAAGTCTTAACGTCGCTTCTTTTATAATTTTAAGACCCTTCAGCTGCCGCTGAGGAGGATATTGATTATTTATCCCCTCTATAAGCAAATCGCAATAACCGTCAATCGCCGCCAAAGGAGAACGCAGCTCGTGAGAAACGCTTGAAACAAAACTGTCTTTAAGTTCGTCGGCTTCTTTTACTTTTCTGGACATCTCGTTAAAACTTCTGGCAAGGGAACCTATTTCGTCATTCCTTGAAATATCGACTTCGACGTTTTTTTCCCCTTCGCCTATTTTTTCTGCGGCCGCCGATAAAAGACTTATAGGCTTAATCAGTCTTGCCGCCATAAAATTTGCTCCGGCTACCGCCAAGAAAAAGGCAATAACCGCGACAAATTTTATTTTGCTTGAAATGATAGACGTGCCTTCGCGGATTTGCGAATCCATATAATCCTGCGAAAAACCTATTATCAAAGTTCCCATGTATTTGTCGCCGGAAGAAATTATCGGCGCGCTGTATTCATAAATTTTCTCGCCGGTCAGAGAATCGTATGTTTCCGTTTTATATTGGTATGATCTCTTTATGCGCTCAAGAAAAGCCGATGCCACGTTGCTGTCTTCATCTCTTGAAATAAAAATTCTTTTATATCCGGAAACAAAAGAAGCGTAAGCTATGGCCGGCTTATGTATAGGAACTATTGCATTGATTATATTGTCTATCTGCTCTTCTTCGTTTGATTTAAGAGCTTCTTCGCAGGCATGAAAAACAACCTTAAACGATCTCTCCCTGCTTTCTTCAAATTGCAGAGTTAGAAAGGTTTTCTGGCTTGAAAATATAACATATGCGATAAAGATGATTACAAACAGAAGAAGAACGGATACAGAAAGAGTGAACTGTAGTCGCAAGTTCATAACAAGACCTTATTAAGATTTTAAAAAACGGTATGTAATTATTATGCCGGATATATAAAGTTATATCCGGCATAATAATTTAAGTTTAATTATTCTTTTGGTTCAAGAGATATCACTAATCCGGAACCGATAACTTTTGCAGAAACAATGTTATAAAGAAACGCCACGCAAATAGCTCCTAAAGACATAATGGCCGCATAGAGAAACACAAATATGAGCCATGAAAGAAGCCTTGCTCCAAAACCAAGTCCTGCGGCCAAATCGGTAGGCGTAAGGAAAAAAGTAAAAATACCGATAACCGCGCCTAAAATCAAAAATACGATAGGAAAAACTTTAAGAATTGAAATAATCTGAACTCTTTTAACCTCATAAAGTGACATTTACATCCTCCTCAATTGTTTTTTACTCCGTAAATCGCTTAAATTTTGTTTAATTATAACAGAGATGACCTATGTTGTCAACAGAAATTACTTTGAATAAAGTTTCTTCATGTCTTCAAGAGACAAAGGCTTGTAATCTGCGGCATGCCCCGTCGTGCCAAAATCCGTCATTTTCGTAATAATCAGTTTTTTAAGAGCTTCTCTTGCCGGCGCCAAATAGTCTCTGGGGTCAAATTTCTCTGGAGTTTCGGCAAAAACTTTTCTGATTGCGGCGGTAATCGCAAGTCTCCCGTCGGTATCGACGTTGATTTTTTGAACGCCGAGCTTTATTGATTCCTGAAGCTGCTCTATCGGAACGCCCTGCGCGCCGGGCATTTTCCCGCCGTATTTGTTAACCTCGTCTATCAAGGCTTTAGGAACAGAAGATGCTCCGTGCAGAACTATCGGAATGTCTATCAAAGATCTTATTTCTTTTAATACGTCAAAGGCGAGCTTTGGAGTTTCTTTAAACTTATACGCTCCGTGCGAAGTTCCTATGGCTATGGCCAAAGAATCAACTCCGGTCTCTTCGACAAATTTCTTGGCTTCGGCAGGATCGGTCAAATGAATTTGACCCGAACCCACGCCGTCTTCAATTCCGCCAAGAGTTCCGATTTCAGCTTCAACGGAAACTCCTCTTGCATGCGCGTATTCTACCACCGATTTTGTTACTTTTACGTTATAATCGTACGTTGACGCCGTTTTTCCGTCTTCCATAAGAGAACCGTCTATCATAACGGAAGAAAAACCCAGCTCAATGGCTTTTATTGCAGATTCCAAAGAATTGCCGTGATCCAAATGCATGGCTACGGGAATGTCTGGATTTTCAATAACGGCTGCTTTCATCAAATAACCCAAATAAGTGAAATTTGAATATTTTAAAGCTCCTCTGCTGGCCTGTATTATGACCGGAGACTGCGTTTCTTTTGCAGCCGACATAATCGCCTGTATTTGTTCCATATTGTTAACGTTGTAAGCGCCGACGCCGTAACCTTTTTTCTTCGCTTCTTCTAAAATCTGTTTTCCGGGTACTAAAGCCATTTTTTATATCCTCCTTTAGGATAATTTATTGATATTTTTAAACAAATGATTTTTAATTTTCCGTCCGGCTTTTTTTAGGACTTTTTCTTTGCGTTTTTTTCGTTCCGGCTTTTTTTGCGTTTTTTGCGCCGGCGCCTGCAGCGTATCGTATGCGCTTTTTTGCAGCTGCGGCCGAGCTTTCGGATTCCGAAACTATTCCCATATCTCTAAACTTTAAATATCTGTCTGCGGAAATTTCTTTTTCGTCCATATTTTCGTAACGTTTTAAATTTTCAATTAAAGCGCTTTTTATGTTGTCTGCAGTTTTTGCCGGATCGGCGTGGGCTCCGCCTAAAGGCTCTTTTATTATCTCGTCTATAATTTTAAGGTTAAGCAGATCTGCTGCGGTAATTTTCATAGCTTGGGCGGCGTCTTGCGCTTTTGAGCCGTCTCTAAAAAGAATAGCCGCGCATCCTTCAGGGGATATAACGGAATAATATGCGTTTTCAAGCATTAAAACTCTGTTTGAAACGCCTATGCCCAAAGCTCCGCCGGACCCGCCTTCCCCTATAACCACGCTTATTACCGGAATTTTTAAATTTGACATTTCCCTCAGGCTTCTGGCTATGGCTTCAGCCTGTCCTCTTTCCTCAGCGGCAATTCCGGGATAAGCTCCCGACGTGTCTATAAAGGTTATCAGCGGTCTGTTAAATTTCTCGGCAAGTTTCATTATTCTTACGGCTTTTCTATAGCCCTCAGGGTGAGCCATTCCGAAATTTCTGTCCATGTTTTCCTGAAGCGTTCTTCCTTTCTGATGCCCTATTACCGCTACCGGGATTTCGTCAAGAAGAGCTATTCCGCAAAGAAGAGCGCTGTCGTCTCCGAACACTCTGTCTCCGTGAAGTTCGGTAAAATCCTTAAAAATTGTTTTAATGTAATCTGATGAATAAGGCCGCGAAGGATGTCTTGCTATTTGTATCCTTTGCCAAGGCGTAAGAGAAGAATATATTTTCTGCTTTAACTCGTCTTTTTTTTTCTCTAAATCTTTTATCTGTCCGGATAAATCCGGATCGCTTTGATTGCCTGAAATTTTTAAATCGCTTATTTGTTTTTCAATATCGGATACGGGCTTTTCAAAATCTAAAATTACGCTCATTTAACCTCTTTGCAATAACCTTTAATGAATTAGAATTTTCCCGTATAGTTTACTTTAAAAACTCTTTCATTGGGAACTTTGTCCGCAGCGTTTTTTCCCCAGCAGTCTCTTATGACAAAATCAATATCTATCGCCTGAGTAAGAACAAGCCTGACGCCGAAATTAAGCCTTGCTTTAGGAAAATAATTTATATTGTCGTATTCGGCCATAAAAAATATCGATTCTTTATAAACCGGTATTATGGCGTTTAAAAAACCGCATATGCGCGGATTTGCGAAATTGTCCATATTGAGTCCTGCGTCAAGCACAAGACCCTCAAAAAACAGTTCTCTTCCTACGACTAAATATATGCCTTTTCCTCTTTGAAGATAGTCTCCGTCGGCGCGGGAATCAAAAAAATAGCCCTGTCCGTCGTATCCTATCGCAATTCCCGGCCACTTCATATCGCCTTCGTAAATTTTGAATTTCACCGAAAGCGACGGAGCCGCAGATTTTATATCGCTGTTGCCTAAAAACTGATCAAGCTCCCATGAAACGCCGACGTTTAAAAGCTTAAATACGCCGAAATCAACCCTCGTATGCACGCCGCCGTCAGAAAAAAATCTGAAGCTTATGTCATAACTGCCGTAATTTAAAATATTTGTGGTAGGGCTGTCCATCACATAAGTCGTTACCGCAAAAGAAGCGGAAGCCGACAAGAAAACCGCAATTGCGCCCAATAAAATTTTTTTTATCAATTTATTCCTCCTTACGACAAAAAAGCAAACTTACACTTTAAAATACGCTTGTGATTGTATAATTTTTGGATTTTTAAGTCAATTTGACACTCGTGTCTGGCGCTCGTGTCCGCGACGCTCGCGCCGGCGCTCTCGGGCGCGCAGGCGTTGGCGCGCGATCATTCTCTTGCAAAGTACGCCGCGCGCCCTTATTGTATTGTTACGCTTTCTAAAAGAGAAGAGTTGTATATTGAATTGTTAGTTATAATGTCTTCGTATAAGGGAACTTTTTTTCCGTAAGTTTTTTCCGTTAACTGACGTACTCCGGGCGCGGACAAATCAAAATCGGCAAGAGCCGACGGTTCGGAAAGCTCTATTGCAAAAGCCCTTTTGTATATTTTCCATACAAGCTCTGCCGGATACATATTTTTGTCGCTCCATTCAAAACCGGAATCAAGGGATTTTCCCATAAATTCTTTGCGCAAACTGTCCATTTTTTCAAGAGCGTCGGGAGTCGTAAGCTCTTTTAAATCTTTTAAACGCATAACTTCATAGACCGATTCTTCCCCCTCTTTTATCCATGCAGAAACCGGCGAAAGCTGCACCGGCTGAACGGCTTCAAGCACGTACCACTTGCCTTTAATGCAAAAAAGAATCCCTACATTATTATATTTTGAGCCTGAAATAAACGTAAGCAAATCCATTTCTTTTGATTTTTTATTTTGAAAAACTATATCTCCTTCTTTAAACATCGAAGTGTCGGGCGTCTTTTTGCATGAAAGCGGCGCAAACATAAAAAAACACAATACAAAATATACGGGAAAGGTCTTTATTTTCATACGTTTTCATCCAATATTTTTTTTATTTCGGCGCATTTTAATATGCTGTCTGCAACAGCTTGAGCATTTAAAAACGAAGTGTCAAAAGAAAAATCGCAGCGGGCGTAAAACTCTTCCCTTTCATTTAGAAGCCTTTTAATTTCTTTGAGAGGATCGGCGCGTTTAAGCAAGGGTCTTGACGCGTCGTTTTTTATCCTTTCAAATATTGTTTCGGCTTTAGCGTAGAGACGGATCATTATTGAGTTTTTTTTAAGATTCTCGACGTTTTTTAAGTTTAAAACCGCGCCGCCGCCGCAAGAAATAACGGCTGATTTTTCAGCGCTTACTCTTTCAATCGCGCGGCTTTCCATTTGCCTAAAAACCTGCTCTCCGTATTTTTCAAATATTTCATTTATGCAAAGCGCCGCGCTTGTTTCAACCAAAATGTCGGTATCGTAAAATTTTCTGCCAAGCTTTGCTGCAACAGCCCGGCCTACGACAGACTTGCCGCTTCCCATAAAACCCGTGAAAACAAGGTTCATTTAGACAGCCTTTAAACGCTTCATATAAGCTTCATAACTGTTTTTCATATCTTCTATTGAGTCGCCGCCGAATTTTTCTTTAAAAGCTCTGGCAAGCTCGAAAGCTACGGCGGCTTCGGCTACAACTCCCGCGGCCGCAACGGCGCATATGTCGCTGCGAACGGCTTCAGCTTTTT
>JAISRM010000165.1 GCA_031273645.1 Endomicrobium sp. | reverse complement strand
ACAGGCTGTGTTTCATAAAACAGGCGAAGCCTGTCGTCTTTCAGTTTGTCATTCCCGCGAAAGCGGGAATCCACGTTTGCTAAAAATTCTTTTTACAGCCTTCGTCTGTTTTATGAAAGACAGACTCAGTCTGAAAAGAAATAATGTTAGAAACTGTATTAGTATTAAACATGGATCCCCGCTTTCGCGAGGATGACAGCGGCGGCTATTCCCATTTTCATGGGAACAGACACAAACAAAACAGACACTGGCTGTGTTTCATAAAACAGACGAAGTCTGGCTGTGTTCCCATAAAACAAGCGAAGCCTGCAAGTTTAAAAAATCAGTTAACCGCTGACAGTTATCACTGATACCGCGCGGATTGCTGCGCGGCGGTTTACTGCTTCTAAACTTTTAAGTTTCTTTTTTTGTTTTGCCAAACTTACAAATATCTAAAATCTAAATTTTCAGCTTATATTTTTTGTGAAGCTTCTAAAAATATTTTTCTGTTTTCTTCTACAAATTTGCCTTTAAATCCGGTTTCAAGCGCTTTCAGCCAGCTTTCTTTGCTTATATTTAAATGTTTTGACAATGCGCCTAACATATAGGTGTTTATAAACTTTTTATTTTCAAGATTTGTTTCGGCGCAATTTAAACTTTCAAGCAAATCGACGCCGTCTTTTGCAAGATAAAAAGCAAGCCGGTCGCGCTCGCTTTTATAAAAAGGAACTAAAAAATCCGCCGCGCCCTCTTCTATGATAGGAGAAGATACCGCCGCGCCAAAACGCACATGGCTTTCCACCGAACCGCCGCGCTGCGCCATACCGTGAACTTCGGATTTTTTAACATGATGCCCGTCGTAAAGCGCAGCCAAACAAACAATCTCGGCCGCCTTTAAAACCCCCTGCCCCCCCGTCCCGCAAAATAAAATGTTGGTTGTTTTGTTATTTGTCTGCATATAAAGTTTCCTTTAAACGTATGGATTTTTAAAAAGTTTTATCTGTCCGGATATTTCTTTATTTATAAAATTTTTTGGATAATTTTGAATAATTTTGCCGTTTATTAACTTGCCGTTTAAATGCTTATTTCTTTTAATGCCGTCGCTTCCCCATGTTCCCCACTGTTTAAAGAAAAAAGCCGCTCCTTGCGCATTGACTTGCTCTTCTATCGCTGTTACCCACTCTTTTTTCATCGGGCGGGCTTTTAGTCCGCTTTCTCCGCCGACAATCACCCAATCAATATTATATAAATTAAGCGTTCCTATGTCTTCTAACAAAGGTTCGCAGGACAAAAAACGCACAGACGCGTTTATTGCGCGCAGATAGTCTATTCTTTCTTTTGAAGATTTAGCTTCAACGGTTACGCCAAGCCAAACATTGCCGGGAACAGCCGTATTATGAAAATATTCTGCCATTCTTGCAGCTCTTTTTGTCAATATTTGGTATCTGTGCCAAGGAGTGTCCAAAATGACTTTCATTATTTTATCAATAAAAGAAAACGGCGTTTTTTCATGGAATATATCGCTCATTGAACAAACAAAAATAGAATGCGGCCGTTTCCACATTAAAGGTTCTTCCAGAACTTTTTTATGCAGCGTCAAATTGAATCCGTTTTTGTATTTTGACTGCCCCATTGCGCAAAGACGGACAGCCATTGTTTTTGCATAACAATTAGCGCACCCTTGTGAAATTTGGGTGCAGCCGGTAATAGGATTCCAAGTTTTATCCGTCCATTCTATCTTTGTTGTTTTCATTTTTATTGTTTTTTGCCTACAATATCAGCTGCAATTTTTTTGGCAGTTTTATTGTTTGAAGCAAATGCAAAATGATAAATAGGCGCATTTTTACTGTTTTTCATCTCAAGGGGTTTATCTAAAACCTCTTTAAAAATTGTTTTTAATCTTTTAATATATAAACTTGCAATTTTATTTATAGGCTCTGAAATTTTTTGTATGTTTCTTTCCTCTCCAAAGAGCGTTTGCACTTCTGTCTGCATATAAAAATATTTGCGTATTTCGTCTTCGTTTAAACCGAAAAAAGAAATCAGTTTTTCAATATAGACCAGCTTGTATTTTTTATCAAGCAGCCTATTGAGAACTACTCCCGTAGGAATTAAAACCCATAAATCTACGCTCGTATTTGACAAAGACGATATAGATTCCCAATTTACTTGCATTCCAAACGGGTCTAACAACACCAATGCTTTTAACCTGTTATTCCTGCTCATTGTACTTGCAAGTTTTTTTATATATTCATTGGCGTCGCCCGCGCGAAAGTTCAATTTATCTTTTTGGTTTGAGAATTTTGTTTTTAATTTATTTGCAAGCGTATCGTTTGACTTTTTATTTTTATCAATAAAATAATAATAATCAAACCCTTTTTGAGAAATATTTAAAACTCTTTCCGCCGCGCCTTTATAAACCGACAATTCATTTTGTTCAATGCAACCGCTCAATAAATTGTCTGTGAGCGCTTTTTGCGTTATAGGCTGCTCGCCGCTGCCTGCAAAGGCGTCAAAATATATCAATTTCAATTATACTTATCCCTGTTTTTATTCATAATAGTAAGATAAGCGTTAACATATTTTTCAAAAGCTATAAGTTTTTGTTCTGTCCACTGCCCGCCCCAAGAAGCAATAGGTTCGCGCAAAACTTGGGAAGCTTTGTTTAATTTATATTTATACTCTGCATTTGATATTAATAAAGCGGAATTTAATGTCTTCATATATTTATTAGTTTTTTCTGTACATTTGCCGTCAGCCCGCGGTAATTCTTCATTTACAGAGTTTATAAAAACGATAAATTATTTTGTTATAAATTTTAAAATTGAAATGTTTTGTTCAAGCCGTTTATGCGTTTTTCAATGACTTTTAATGCATTTTTGTTTGTTTCGTTACGCTTCATAAAATTTAATGCCTCTATTAGAGCCGCCGCATTGCCTGTTTTTTCAACGGTTATTTTATCCGCTTTGCATTCATAAAGCGTTTTTGCAAAATTTTCTCTTATATAAATATAAACGCACGCTGATAATGCAAATAAAAATGCTATACGCCCTGCTAATTCATAAGAACCATCAATAATCCCCTTAACAAAGAAAGCGCCGCACGCCAATGCAAAAATACAGCAAACTATTCTTCTATACAAGCCGACAGTCCCTTTAGAACTGAGAAATTTAGAAGCGATAATAGCTAATAATATAAATGAATATACGATGTATCGTATTAATACGGAACGGTTCTCATCATAAAAAGTTCCCTTATAATAGAAAGCAATACCTCCTATACCTGCCAATGCAAAAATGCAGAATATTGTTGTTTTGCTCCAGAGCGCAGGGTAACCAATTGTCCTTTCCGGACTTAAAAACAAACTGTTCATGTATATGGATTCGGTTACAATAAGAGCAAAGAGCGCATCGTCATTTAAATTAAGCGCATGTTTAGGTAAGCAGACGCAGGTATTTCTGATTGTTTCATCAAATACATAACTATAGTAGCGCTTATACCTTATTTCTTTGCTGTCGTTATAAAAGCCGAATTTATTTATCTCGGGTTTGTCTGTATAAACTTTTATGGGGATATTCAATAACTGCGCGGCTCTGCTTTGAATTTCAAAAATTCGCGGGTCTTGTTTGATTTTTGCGTCTTCTAATACGCCCATTAGTTTTTCCCTGTAAATTCGTCAGCGCGCGCTGATTTTAATAGTCTGACCAGCTTTTAGTAAGCACTTGCCCATCTTCAAACATTATAACTATAATTTCTCTGTCGGCCTGATCGCTGTATGTCCATGCATCAGTATTGCCGCTTGAATAAGTCTCATCGGGGCTTCCAAGTATATCGCGAACTTCCTGCATGGTCATTCCTTCGCTTATGCGGTCATAGTTTGCTCTGCTGATCCTGTCTGAGCCTAAAATTTTGCTGCAGCCCGCAGCCAAAAAAACTATGCCGATAAGCGCAAGCGCCGCAAGCGTTGTCATCTTCTTCATTGTTTTCATACATTTTCCGTTTTTTGTTTAGTCAGCGCGCCAAACTTACATGAATTTGCGCAAACATTGCAGCCGTTGCATAAGAATGCGTCGTGCGTAATTTTTCCTTCGCTGTTTTTATAGACGGCGGGACAATCTATTTGTATGCACGCTCCGCACAATACGCACTTTTCAGGCTTGAATTGCGGCACTAAAGCTTTGTTTCTTTCTCTCATTCTGCACGGAAACCTTGCGATTAAAACCGACAGCGCGTCTTTTTCCATAAGCTCTTTTATTTTTCCCTGCAAATTGTCGTCAAAAGGGTTGATAACTTCAACATTGTCTGCGCCGCAGGTTTTGCATATATCTTCTAATATAAGTTGTTTTGTGGGCTTGCCTTTGGCGTCGATGCCGGTTGAAGGGTTTGGCTGGCTGCCTGTCATTGCGGTGTTTGAATTATCGGAAATTATAAGAAGACCTTTTGTGTTATTGTAAGCCGCGTCAACTAAACCCGTAATGCCCGAATGCGCAAAAGTGGAGTCGCCGATAATGCCTACCGTTTTATCATGCCCCAAAATTTTTGAAAAGCTTTGCATTATAGTTACGCTTGCGCCCATGCATACGGTAGTGTGCAGCGCTTCAAGAGGTTTTAACGCGCCCAGCGTGTAACAGCCTATATCGCCGGCAACTATGGCTTTAAGTTTTTTAAGAGCCGTAAAAATAGGACGATGCGAACAGCCCGGACATAAAACCGGTTTTCTTGCTCCCGAAGGTTTTTCAACTTTTTTCTTGCCGGCTATGATGTCTCTCACCAAAGAAGGAGTAAGTTCTCCTATGCGGTAAGTTATGTCTTTGGCTTTTGCTTTAATTCCTAACTGCAAAAGATGTTCTTCCATAAACGGTTCAAGCTCTTCTATAACGTAAAGTTCTTTAACCTCTTTTGCAAAATCTGCAATTTTCTTATCGGGAAACGGATATGAAAATCCTATTTTTAAAAATGACGCGTCGGGCATTACTTCTTTTGCGTATAAATAAGAAACTCCGGAAGCTATTATTCCTACGGATTTGTCGTTGTATTGGGCAAAATTTAAAGGGCTTTCTTCGCTGTATTTTTGAAGATCTATAAGTTTTTGTTCAAGCTGAATATGTTTTTTGTACGCATGACCCGGCACCATAACGTATTTGACGGCGTCGGGCGTAAAAGGTTTGTTTTCAATTTCTCTGCGCGTTCCCGTTTCAACGTTTTCTTTGGTGTGCGAAACTCTTGTAGTTAAGCGGATTATTACCGGCGTATCAAATTGTTCGCTTATTTCAAAAGCGGTTTTAGCCATTTTATAAGCTTCGGCGGGGCTTGAAGGTTCAAGCATGGGCAGTTTTGAAAATTTTGCTATCAGCCTGTTGTCCTGCTCGTTTTGCGAAGAAGCAAGCTGAGGGTCGTCTGAAACGACAACGATAAAGCCCGCGTTAACGCCGGTATAAGAAGACGTCATAAGCGGATCCATCGCCACGTTTAAGCCCACGTGTTTTGAAGAGTATATGCTTCTTACGCCAGCAATTGAGGCTCCTAAAGCTATTTCGTAAGCGGTTTTTTCGTTTACCGCCCATTGCGCGTTGACTTCGTCAAATCTGGCAAGATACTCTAAAATTTCCGTAGCCGGCGTTCCCGGATAAGAAACCGCCGTCTTTAAACCCGCTTCATAGGCGCCGCAGGCAAGCGCTTCGTCTCCCGACAATAATTGTGTTGTTTTCATGGTAATTTCCAATTTTATCTAATTTGAATTATTTTCGCAATTCGCAGGCAGGCTTCGCCTGCTTTATGGGAACACAGCCTATGTCTGTTTTATTTGTGTCCGTCATTCCCATGAAAATGGGACAGGCTTCGCCTGTTTTATGGGATACGGACAGTGTCTATTTCTTCAAGGGTCTGTCATTGCCATGAAAATGGAAATCGCCGCCGCTGTCATTCCCATGAAAATGGGACAGGCTTCGCCTGTTTTATGGGATACGGACAGTGTCTGTTTCTTCAAGAGTCTGTCATTGCCATGAAAATGGGAATCCATTTTTAATATTAATACAGTTTCTAACATTATTTCTTTTAAAAACTTAATGATCTTTTCTTCCTAAGCAGCCTGCGCCCGAATGTCTCTATCGGGTGTAAAAAGAATTTTTAGTAAACGTGGATTCCCATTTTCATGGGA
>JAISRM010000091.1 GCA_031273645.1 Endomicrobium sp. | reverse complement strand
CCAGGCTTTTTTATACTCTTTTTTTAAAGTAATGCCGTCATTCTTCATATTTTATTCCTTTTACAAACGCAATTTATAATACGCCGCAAACGGCGGCGCATTGATTATATTGCGTTTTTAATTAATTTCGGATAAAAAACAAACGACACTGCGTATTTTATTTTGTATTGCCTTAAGAGCAACAGGCGGATTGTTTTGCGGTGTCGTTAGATTATAGCATATTTACAGTCGTTTATTATTTAAAAACTTCAAACATGTCGATAATTGTTTTTGCTATTTGTCCCAAAGATTTTGAAGCGTTCATGGCTTTTTTGCGCATTTCTTTATACGCGTCGTCTTCGCTCATATTGAACTTATTCATTAAAATTCCTTTGGCTTTTTCAATAAGCTTTCTGTCTTCGATCTGATGTTTAAGTTCGCTTACCTGCTCTTCGTATTCTTGTATCCGGTGAGTGAGTTTTAAAACGAGAGAAATCGTATGATTGAGAACTTGAGCGTTAAGAGGTTTTGTAACGCAGAATATATCGAGAGAATTTCCTTTTAAGTCGTCAACGTATTCGCTCTGCGCCTGATTTGCAAGAACGATTACGGGACATAAACGGCTGTCTTCAGCCATTTTCGCCAAATCTATGCCCGTCATATCGGAGAGGCTATAATCTGCTATCAGCAAATCAGGAAAAACGGCAGACGCCTTTCTAAAAGCTTCGTTGCCCGACGAGGCGGCATCGAAAACTTCATACAAAGAAGTAGTGAGAAGATTCTTAACCGAGGTTAGAATTTTGTTTTGAGCGGCAATAATTATTTTATATCTATCCATAATTTAGAGGGTCAAATGGTCTTTAGGACTTATGTTCAACCTTCCGCTTTCGCGCGCATTAATACGAGGTAAGATATTCATCAAGTTCCCACTGATGAACTTTTGAAATATAATTAAACCACTCTTCGCTTTTGGCTTCAATATATTTTTCATATATATGGCTGCCCAAAGCGTTTTTCATAAACCCGCTGCGCTTTAATTCCGAAAGAGCTTCGTTTAAATCGGCGGGCAAATCGCCTATCATGGCTTTGGCTTTTTCTTCTTTTGTCATTTTAAAAACGTTTTGTTCCGCCGCTTTTGGAGGACTTAAATTATTTTTAATTCCGTCTAAACCCGCAGCCAGACACGACGCCAGCACCAGATACGGATTTGAAGACGGATCGGGAGAACGCAATTCAACTCTTGTGCTTAATCCTCTTGCCGCCGGGATCCTTATTAACGGACTTCTGTTTTGGCACGACCACGCTATGTTTACCGGAGCCTCATATCCCGGAAGAAGCCTTTTATACGAATTTACAAGAGGGTTTGTTACGGCCGCCATAGCGCGCATATTTTTTATAAGCCCGGCAATAAAAGAGTAAGCCTCCGACGACAATCCTATTTCGTTTTTCTCGTCGTAAAAAGCGTTTTTCCCGTCTTTAAAAAGAGACATGTTTGTATGCATTCCAGAACCGTTAATGCCCGCTATCGGCTTAGGCATAAACGTCGCGTGAAGCCCGTGTTTTTGAGCTACTATCTTTACGACCATTTTAAACGTGTTTATATTGTCGGCTGTTCTTAAAGCGTCGGCGTATTTAAAGTCTATTTCGTGCTGTCCCCTTGCCACTTCGTGATGCGAAGCTTCAATTTCAAAACCCATATTTTCAAGCGTAAGGCACATATCGCGTCTTGCATTTTCGCCCAAATCGGTAGGAGCTATGTCAAAATAACCCGCGTCGTCCTGTGTAACGGTGGTAGGCTTTCCTTTTTCATCGCAAAGAAATAAAAAGAATTCGCATTCGGGACCGACATTAAAAGTATATCCGAGATCCGACGCCTCTTTTAAAACTTTTTTTAAGGCGTATCTCGGACAGCCTTCAAAGGGTTTGCCGTCGGGAGTATAGACGTCGCAAATAAACCTTGCGACTTTTCCGTCCTGCGGCCTCCACGGAAAAATAACAAAAGTATCCAAATCCGGACGCAGATACATATCGCTTTCTTCAATTCTTACAAAACCTTCTATTGATGAACCGTCGAACATACATTTATTGTCGAGCGCTTTTTCAAGCTGGGACGACGTTATCGCGACGTTTTTTAAAGATCCGAGAACGTCCGTAAACTGCAAACGTATAAATTTAACGCCGTTCTCCTTTACCAAATGAATAATTTGTTCTTTCGTATAAGACATTTTTAACTCCTTTTTTAACGGCAATTGGTTAACAGATTTTTTTAAACTTTGATTCCCGCTTTTGCGGGACAGGCTTCGCCTGTTTTATGGAAACAGACTGCGTCTGTTTTGTTTGCGTGTCCCGAAAGTATTAATGATCTTTTCTTCCTAAGCAGCCTGCACCCGAATATCTTTATCGGGTGGGAATCCGCTTTTAATATTAATTAGTTTCTAACATAATTTCTTTTCAGACTGCATCTGTTTTTATAAAACAGCCGAAGGCTGTAAAAAGAATTTTTTAGTAAACATGGATTCCCGCTTTCGCGGGAATGACAGCGGGACTTATTCCTGTTTTCGCGAAAATTGACAAGCTGCGCTTGTTTTGTAACAGACAAAGTCTGCAGACGCTGTCTGTCTTTAAAAAAACAGACGAAGTCTGCAAGCTGCGCTTGTTTTGTAACAGACAAAGTCTGCAGACGCTGCCTGTCTTTAAAAAAACAGACGAAGTCTGCAAGCTGCGCTTGTTTTGTTAACTTACATAAAAACAGACTAAGTCTGTTCACGTTTTCACGGGAAAAAATTAACGTATGCGCTGACTAATCCTTATACTCTTGTGTAAAAAATGTATATACCTATAAAAGATATTTGTTCTCGGCTTGCGCAATATTCTAACAAAAACTCTAAAATTACTCAAACAATGCGTATAAGAATTTCGGAATACCCTATATTTATAAAGCATTCTAAGCAAAAAAATAACAAAAATTTGCGTTTATCCGTCTAAATATAAAAAACGGCAACGATAAACTTATAACCGCCGCCGTTTTATTGTAAATTGCGTCTGCCGTTAATTCTCAATTTTACTTGCTGTACATTTTGCTGTAAGGATTGTGGCTTAAAGGAGCGTATTTTGAAAAATTTCCGGCTTTTATTTTGCTTGTGCCGATTTTAAAATATTTGCCGTAAGCTTCTATATGTTTTTCAAGAAGAGATATATCGGCGTCAGTAAGCTTCATGAGAACGGCCTCTTTGCCGAATTTATACTTGTCCTGTTTTGCATTTATAAATATTGCGCCGCCGTGAATTCCTGTTCCGCAATACTTTCCGGTCAGATCTTCGCCTTTTTTAAGCCCTATGCCTAAAACTATTATAGCGCCGCCCGCCATGTATTCGCCTAAAAAATCTCCGGCTCGCGCGCCTATAACTATAACAGGCCTTGTTTCTTTATATTCTTTCATGTGAATGCCGACGCGGTATCCGACATTGCCTTTAACGTATATTTCCCCGCCTCTCATAGCGTAGCCCGTAGTGTCGCCGGCATTGCCGTGAATAACAATACGCCCGTTATTCATAGTGTTTCCGACGGCGTCCTGCCCGTTTCCGAAAATTTCAAGCTCCGCTCCGTCCATATAAGCGCCCATATCGTTCCCGGGAAAACCGTTGATTTTTATTTTAACGTTTTCAGGCAGACCTCTTCCTATATAACGCTGTCCGAACACGTTGTTAAGAGTAACATTTTTATCGGTTGTTATAATTTCGTCTATCTGCTCGTTTAATTGACGGTAATAAATATCGGAAGCGTCTATTGTTTTCATTGGTTTTTACCCCATATCTTACATGTTCTTGATTCTTTAGGATAAACGCTAAGACCTATGTCTTTTGCTTTTATGTCGTACTCAAGCGACGACAATTTTGTCTTATCGTTAATTAAAGCGGTATAAATTCCCGCGCGCTGCTGATCGTTGATCAAAACATAACCTATAAGTTTGTCGTCGACGATATTGAGCCTGCGCAGCTTATTGCTGCTGATGTCAAATATTGAATCTTTATCGGCTTGCCCTATAATTCCGGCTGAAATCAGCTGCAGCCCGAAAAACGATATGGCGTTCATCGCAAAAGCGACCGGCGCTTTTTGTTTGTTTCCGGCAGACATATTGTAACCGGCCGTTTCTCCCTGATTTGAAGCGTTGGGCCAAAGCGCTAAAATTTTACATACGTTTGAAAGACAATCCCACGATTCAACGCAGTCTCCGGCGGCGTATATGTCTTTTTGTGAAGTCTGCAAATATTCGTCAACTATAATAGCTCTGTTAATTTTAATACCTGCGCCTTTTGCAAGCTCGACGTTGGGACGAACGCCGACAGCCATAATTAAAATATCGCAAAGAAGTTCCGAACCGTCGGACAATACGATTTTAGAAACTTTACTTTGCCCTATGACTTCTTTAACGCTTACGCCGAGCTTAAAATCTATGTCATTTCTCTCTATGTGATTTTGTATTAAAGCTCCGGCGGATTTATCTAAAACAGACGCCATAACTCTGTCGGCAAGATCTAAAACGGTAATGCTTTCAACTTGCCCGAACAAGCCTTCCGCAGCTTTTAAACCTATAAGCCCCGCGCCTACTATAACGACTTTTGATTTTTTGTTAATAGTTTCTTTAAGCCTTCTGCTCTCTTTATAAGTTAAAAACGTAAATACGTTCTCTTGATTGGAAAGCCCCTGCGTCTGAGGAATAAAAGGAACGCTGCCGGTCGCTATAAGAAGTTTATCGTAGGCGTATTTCTTTCCGGTATTGGCAGAAACGGTTTTATTTTTTACGTCTATTTTTTCGGCTTTGGTATTTAGAACTGCGTTTATATTCCTTGACTTGTAAAAATTATCGTCGCGGTAAAACATATTTTCAGCTTTTACTTTTCCCTCTAAATAATAAGAAATAAGAGGTCTTCCGTAAGCGGAAAATTCTTCGTCGGAAATTATTGTAACGGTTCCTTTGGCGTCGTTTTTTCTTATGGCCTCAGCCGCATTAACTCCGGCGGCGCTGTTTCCGATTATCACGTATTTCATTTTAACGCCTCCGCTTCTTTATCGTCAAGCACTTTGATAGCGTCGTTGGGGCAATGCAAAACGCATTGCGGCTCGCCCACTTCTATGCATAAATCGCATTTTGAAACGGTTTTGCCTTTCTTGCTTTTCTTCACGGCTCCAAAAGGACATACAAGCAGGCACGATAAACAGCAGACGCATTTTTCTTCTTTATTCCTGACAATGCCGTTTTCGTCTTTATACATAGCTCCCGATATGCAGGCTTTAACGCATTTTGCGTCGGCGCAGTGGCGGCATTGCAAAGCAAAATAAGAAATGGCTTTCGGCTGTAAAATTTCTTCTATTACTATGGCCGAAGTAACGTTTTCATTTTTATTGGCCTTAATTACGTCTTTTGATTTTGAATGCGCGGTCTTACAATAAACTTCGCAAATTCCGCATCCTAAACATCTGTTTTCAAACGCGTAAACTTTTTTCATATTTTATTCCCCCGCATGTTTGATGCCGAGAATTTCTAATTCTTTCTCGTTTAATCCGACGCCGCGCAGCATCAGTCTGTTTCCTCTTAAACTGTCGATGGCGTTTATGCCCATGCCGCCGATAAGTTCCTGAATCTCGTGATTCCATGCGGTTACCAAGTTGACAAGCCTCTTATACATAATATCCGGATTTAATCTTTTTACAAGTTCCGGCTCCTGAGTCGCTATGCCCCAATTGCATTTTCCCGTCGAGCAGGAATGACACATATGGCAGCCTATCGCAAGCAAAGCCGCCGAACCTATATAAACGGCGTCGGCTCCGAGCGCTATGGCTTTTACTATGTCGGCGCTGTTTCTGACGGAGCCGGCAATTACTAAAGACGCCTGATTTCTTATTCCTTCCTCTCTTAAACGCTGGTCTATTGCTGCAAGAGCAAGTTCTATGGGAATGCCCACATTGTCTCTGACTCTTAAAGGAGCCGCGCCGGTTCCGCCCCTAAAACCGTCAACCACAACCGCGTCTGCGCCGGCTCTTACTACGCCTGAAGCAATTGCTGCGGCATTGTGAACCGCGGCGATTTTTACAAAAACGGGCTTTTTATAACCGCTGGTTTCCTTTAAAGAATATATAAGCTGTCTTAAATCTTCAATAGAATAAATATCGTGATGAGGAGCCGGAGAAATGGCGTCTGAGCCGATTGGTATCATTCTTGTCGCCGAAACGTCTTCATCAACTTTCCTTCCGGGCAAATGCCCGCCTATTCCCGGTTTTGCGCCCTGACCTATTTTAATTTCTATAGCGGCGCCGGCATTTAAATATTCCCTGCTTACTCCAAACCTTCCCGAAGCCACCTGAACTATAGTATTGGGACCATATTTATAAAAATCTCTGTTTAGACCGCCTTCGCCGGTGTTGTAGCAAATTCCAAGCTCGGTCGCGGCTCTTGCAAGAGATTCATGAGCGTTTCTTGAAATAGAACCGTAACTCATAGCCGAAAACAGTATCGGAGCGCTAAGCTCCAATTGCGGAGGCAGCTGCGTTATAAGTTTTCCTTTTTTGTCGTATTCAAGGCTGTCGGGTTTTCTGCCTATCATCACTCTTGTTTCCATAGGTTCTCTTAAAGGATCTATGGAAGGGTTTGTAACCTGACTTGCGTTTAAGAGCATTTTATCCCAGTAAATAGGAAAGGGCTTGGGGTTGCCCATGCTGGTAAGAAGAACTCCGCCTGTGTCGGCCTGCTTATAAATTTCATTGATGGCCTGTCCCGTCCAGTTGGCGTTTTCCCTAAATTCAAGAGAATATTTTTTTATGCTTAAAGCTCTTGTGGGGCAAAGCAAAACGCATCTGTGGCAGTTGACGCATTTTATATCGTCGGCTTTTACGAGATTTTCTTCTTCGTCGTAAGAATGAACTTTATTTGAACATTGTTTAACGCAAACTTTGCACTGAATGCATTTTTTTTCGTCTCTTATAACTTCAAATAACGGGGTAGAAAAGTCTAAACTCATTTTTTTGCTCCTTTAGCGGCGCTGTCGTTAAGAAAAGCCGCTACGGGCTCGCCGCCTTTGGGCGACCATACTCTGTCGGGGTCTGGACATATCAGCCTTATCGCGCTCTCTTCGCTTGCAACATAAGTTTTTGAACCTTTTTCCGCCGCCACCATAGAACGCAGCTTTATTCTGTCGTTTAACGCAAGCATTCCTTTTTCCGAACCTAAAATAATTGAAAAAGGACCGTTTACGAGCGCGTTTGCATAAACGGCTCTCAGCGCTTTATATTCTTTCTGCAAATTTTCATTTTCTCTTTCTATGTCAGTCCAAAAAGGAGCGCATACTATTTGAACGGCTTTATCTAAAGGCAATTTGTGTTTTCTTACAAGAAGGTCAAAAAGATAGGTTATAACTTCCGTGTCTGTCTGAAGAGTGCATTTGTATCCGAACATCTCTACAAAACGTCTGTTTGCGTCGTAAGAAGAAATTTCTCCGTTGTGAACTACAGACCAGTTCAGCAAAGTAAACGGATGCGCTCCGCCCCACCAGCCGG
>JAISRM010000052.1 GCA_031273645.1 Endomicrobium sp. | reverse complement strand
AAATTCTTAAAGCCTGAAAAACTTTTGTCGCCGGATTTATTTTGCCTTCCGGTCTTTTAACGCGCCCTATTATGTCGCAAAGTTCAGAAGGCGTATTGATAACGCCTCTTTTTCTGCGTTCGGCTATCGCCGCGGCTATTTTCCTTGAATGATATTCCTCTCCGTATTTATAAAATATTTCGGCAAGTTCCTCTTGGCTGCAGCCGTTTATGACGTCTTTTGCCGTAACCGGATTCCTTGCATCCATTCTCATATCTAAAACCGGCGAATTAAACGAAAAGCCTCTTTGCAGATCGTCAAATTGTTTTGAAGAAACGCCGATATCGGCCAAAATCCCGTCAACTTTTTCTACGCCAATCGTTTTAAGAGCTTCTTTTATGTTTTTAAAATTATCGCGCGCAAAAGTTACTCTGCCTTCAAAAGAAGCTTCTTTTTCTTTATATCTGCCGGCAGCGTCGCCGTCCCAGTCAAAAGCTATTATTTTTATATTTTGATAGCGCTCAAGCATAAAAGACGTATGCCCGCCGCCGCCAAAAGTGCAATCTGCGTACAGCCCGTTAGGGTTATTGATTAAATACCGGCAAGTTTCATGAGGCATTACTGATATATGATACATTTTTTATTTCACTTAAAAAAAAGCATTTTGACTGCCATTATTATCATAAGCGCGGCAAAACATTTTCTTAAAATTTCTTCTGAAACCCAAACGGCTCCCTGCGCCCCGATAAAACCGCCTACAACAAAACCGGCTCCTATTAAAGCCGCCGTAGAGAGATCAACATATCCTTTTTTGTAATATACAAGCATTGAGAAAAAACTTAAAGTTATTATGGCAAGAGAAGTGCCCTGCGCCTGCTGCTGCGTCATATTGAGAAATACAATCATTAAAGGTATAAGAACTATGCCGCCGCCTACGCCCATTAAGCCGCTTAACACTCCTCCTGCAATTCCTATTAATATGCAAATTACGGCAGACATAATTTCTCCGCTTTAACGTCAGATAAAAGAAGAACTGCGTTCCGTTTTTTTCGCTTTCAATATTGTCTTTTTAAGGCGGGCTATACACCGAATTCTGTCTTTTAAAAAGTTTCCTTTTTAAAAGCGCGGCCATTTCTCTGCCGTTAAAATCGCTTTTAACGGTCAAGCGGCCATACTTCAGCCTTGCATTCCGGTAAGGGTTTAGCCGTTTCACTTTCCGCATTACTGCGGAAACTTATCCCGTTAAAGGATACTCCGCCGTTTCCGGCAAGAGCGTCTCTGCTCGCACCTTTAGACTTTCGTCCTGCAGGAATTGCCTGCTACCGTTTTCCGCGCAAAGCGCGGGTAAAGTTCGGACTTTCCTCTTTGTCCAATACTTAAGAACAAAGCGGCCGCGCACCCGCCCGTAAAGACAATTTACATAAATAGCGCGGGAATATATTTCATATAAAACCCGCGCCCAAAACGTTTTGCCGGCTGTGTTGCCCAGCGTATCCGGCTTATCGTAATCCGTCTGATTTTGTTTATTTTTTTAAAAGGATTCGGGAACAATTGTCGCAAAATACGAGCTCATGGCATTTCTGCGCCTGATTTATAAGCTGCGGACGCAAAACCATTCCGCATCCTCCGCAGCTTTCTCCATCGACAATGCAAATGCCTTGTCCGTCGCGCCCTTCGCGTATTCTTTCGTACTGTTGAAGAATTTGAGGGTTCACTTTATGCTTAAAATCTTCTCTTTCTTTTTCAAGTCCCGCGATATCGGCTTCCAGCTTTTTTGAAGAGTTTTCCAAATAAGAAATTTCGTTTTTTGTTTTTTGTTCAAACTCTTTAAGCTCGGTTTCCGTTTGTTTTACTACGGCGGCTTCGACGTCTATTTTTTCCATGAGTTCAAGAATTTCGTCTTCTATAACGCTCTTGTCGGCTTTCGCTTTTTCTATTTCTAAAAGCAGCGCTTTGTAAGTGTCGTTTGATTTGACCGAGTTAAGCTCCATAGAATGTTTAGCGACGTTTTTTTCTTTTGAATCAAGCAGCGCTTCTTTTTCTTTTCTCAGCGAATTTAACGCCACATAATTTTTCTTTTTTTCTTCCGTCTCGGCTTTTTTATTCTCAAGATCGCCGAGCTTTTCTTTAATAAGATCAGGCGCGGCGGCTATTTCTTCCTTAATTTTTTCTATTTTTATATCATAATCCTGCAAACTGTATAAAAGTTCCAGATCCTGCTTCAAATTTTCCATTAAACTCTCCGCGAAATATAGTTTTTTCATTTATTACAAAATAAAGATCTCTTTTTGCAGTTTTAAGCCGCCGGATTTCAAAATCAACATGGGTATGGCAGGGTTCGAACCTGCGGCCGCTCGCGTGTGAGGCGAGTGCTCTTCCGCTGAGCTACATACCCGCAAAGAGCTTAAAAAATAAAAATGCAAACGACAGACAAAAAATTCTTTTGTAATTATAGCAAGTTCAACATATGCGGTCAAATAAAAAAACCCTTGATTTCTCAAGAGTTATTTTAAATAATTGGGCCTGGTAGGACTTGAACCTACGACCATTCGATTATGAGTCGAGCGCTCTAACCAACTGAGCTACAGGCCCGTTAAAAATGTTTAGAGATTATACTTAAAAAATCGTTTAAAGTCAAAATTTTTTGAAAAGCTCCGCGCAACTTGCTGCGAAAAGCGCTAAATTACAAGCGCAAAAAATAAATATCGCATATATATTAATTTGGTATAATTGCTTTATGGGAAATTTTAATATCATTTGGCTGCTTAAAACCAATAAAAATTATTTTGAAGATTACATAACGCGTTCAACCTATAATTCTAATGCTATAGAAGGGTCGACGCTTTCGTATGCGGATACTTACGCTATTGTCTTCAAAGACGATACATTTAAGATTTCGGCAAAACCCAGAGAAATTTATGAAGCAATAAACCATAAATATGCTTTGAATTTTATTTTGGATAATTTGCAGAGTAAACCAGACGAGCGCTTTATTGTTGAAATTGCAAAAACTATCAATAAAAACATCAATGAAATCAGCGGTTTTAGAAATGTTGACGTATTTATAAGAGGAGCGCAGCATTTGCCTCCTAAAAAAGAGCAGGTCCAAAATAAAATGCTCTGCTTTATTGACAACTATAACAATACAAAGTACGGCTCAATCTTTGAAAAAGTTGCTTCAAATCATATAGAATTTGAAAAAATACATCCGTTTATTGACGCAAATGGAAGAACGGGAAGACTGCTTATAAATTTTGAATTATTAAAAAACAATATAGCGCCTTGCATTATACCTGTTGAAGACAGAAGCAAATATTTTGCATTTCTAACAAACTCAGACGTTTCGGGTTTTATAAATTATTTAGAAACTTTATCAAAAGAAGAAGAAAAAAGAATAGAAAGATTTTTGCAGTTAAAATAAATTTAACAGATTATTTTTAAAGCCATGCCTTCTGAAACGAAGTCTGCAGACGCAATCTGTCGTCTTTCAGTTTGTCATTCCCGCGTTTTTAATATTTGTTCTTCCTAAGCAGCCTGCGCCCGAATGTTTTTATCGGGTGGGAATCCACGTTTACTAAAAAATTATTTTCACATTGCGTCTTTCAAAGAAATAATGTTAGAGGCTATATTAATATTAAACATGGATTCCCATTTTCATGGGAATGACAGACGCAAATAAAACAGACAAATTCTGACAAAATAGACGCTGGCTGCCAATCCTATAAACCAGATGAAGTCTGACGGCGCAAAATATCTCAAAGTTTGTCATTCCCGCGAAAGCGGGAATCCACGTTTACTAAAAAATTCTTTTTACATTGTGTCTTTAAAAGAAATAATGTTAGAAACTATATTAATTTTAAACATGGATTCCCATTTTCATGGGAATGACAGACACAAACGAAACAGACGAAGTCTGCAGACGCAGTTTGTCATCTTTTAGTTTGTCATTCCCGCGTTTTTAATATACTTTCAGCAATGACGGATGCAAACAAAACAAACGCTGCCTGCCAATCTCTATAAAACAGACGAAGTCTGTTTTTATGCGGGTTGATGGAGCATTTTAGACAGTAATCCCTAAAACCCTTTGCAATCCAAAATAATCAAACCTTATAAACTAAATATCAAGCCTGCTTTCTATTCTTGCATTAGTAAGCAGACAGCGGTTAAAAATATCCGTTATTGAAGCATTTGCGCTTTTTAAAGCGTAAAAAGTTTTATCGTCTATCAAAACATAATGCCAAACGCTGTTATTTCTGTCTTGGGCTTTAAGCTCGTTTATTTTTGCGATCCATTCCAAAGCGCCTTTTTGTTTTTGTAAAACATTTAAATCGCCCGCCGCATCTTTTTCTGATTTTGTTTCCGCCACATAGATATCGCTTTCAATTTTCACCATAAAATCAGGATAATACGACGCGAGCATTCCGTCGGTTCTAACATACTTAAACTTTGCAAAAATATGGCTTGTATCGCTTATTTTTATAAGTCTTTCAACTTTGCCGTCGGCATCGCAATATAGGAGAAAATCTTTTTCAAAACCGCCTTTATTAGACGGATAACCTGTTTTAACATAGACGGACTTTACAATATCTAATGCAAAATTTTCCCGTATTTTAAGCGCCGAAACTTGCGAGAAATATTTTTTTACAACTACTGCCTCTGAAACGTCAACGGCATTTTGCATATTATATACGGCGGCGCTTAATTCTTTCATTATATGCTCCGCAATGCCTGCTTTTGAAAGCATTAAAACACGCCAATTATTATCTGCCAGCGGGTCAAAAATTTGTCCAAAAAGTTTTGTCCGTATAAATTTATCAATAGCAGATACTAATGCTTCTTGCCTTATCTGAATAAGCGGCAAATCTCTATAGCCTCTTTCGCTTATTTTTGTGATGTTGTTTGTAACAACTATAAGCAGGCGTTGCAGATACTCATTATAATTTTTTGCCGTAAACAAATCGCCTGAAACTCTATATTCGCCAAAACGGGTTCTAATTTGCGGTTCTTCCGATACAAAATGCGCGTCGTTATCTTTTGGGACCATCGCTTTGAGTTGTTCTAATTTATAATGCGAAAAACTTTTTAATGAATCTAACGAAATTTCTTTATCGCTTAAAGTTTCTTCTTTTTCTTTTGTAATTATCGGGAAAAATAAATCATACTCTTTATAATTTTCTTTAAGTCCAACCGTTATAATATCGCCCAAAATATCTTTTCTATCAACTGTTTCTCTTTTATCGTTCACTACTATTGAGTTGTCCAAATCCTCGTAAAACTGTTCAAATTTCGGGTGTTCTACAACATATAAAATATCGTATAAACTCGGCGGAGCTGTTTTTAACTCGTATAAATTTTTTCTGTTTTCGGCTTTTGTGTCATTGTATTCTGGTTCGCGCCACATTAAACGCAAACCTCTGCCTAAAACCTGTTCCAATAAAATCGGCGCCTCAGCTGAACGCAGCGGCACAACTACGCATACGTTATTTACGTCAAACCCTTCGCGAAGCATTAGCACAGACACTATAACTTTCGGGCTTTTGTATTTATCTATACTAAATAATCTTTGCTTTATAACTGCCCATTCTGCTTGAGGGATGCTTCCTTTTTTATCGGAATCTATCTGCATAATTTCATCTTCGGCAAGTCCTTCCGTTTTCAAAAAATCAACGACAAAAGGCGCAACTTGCGTATCTTCACATACAATAAGCATCTTGGGCGGTTTTGCAAAATTGTCCGACAAAATTTTAAGTTTTTTTAATCCCGCTCGCAGCATTACCCTTTGCCCTTCCGAAAGTCCTATAACTATTTTGCCGTCGCGAATTGCCTTAAATTCAATTTCAGAATTTGCAAGATCTGCTATTTCTTTGCGTTTATCAAGCACAAACGATTTTACAAGTCCTTGCCTCATAGCTGTGGTTAAATCAAAATCAACTATTATATGCGCAAAATAATGTTTTGTTCTGCGCTGCCCGCTGCCTGTTACATTGTAAGGCGTTGCGGAAAAGTCTATTTGTAAAAAATTGCTGCCTTTGCCTTTAGAAATTTCATTTAACGCTTTTTGCCACTCTACTTCAGAAGTTATTCCGTCTGTTATGTTTTCGTGTATGTGATGGGCTTCGTCGTTAAATACGCATATATTGGGCAAGTTGGATAGATATTCAAGTTCTCCGCCGTTAAAAAATTTGCCGTCTAAAACATCTAAACTATGCCCGGCGCTTATACCCGGAGAAACAGGCAGCAATTCGCTTGCCATTTCTTTTGTTTGGCTAAAAGAAAAACCTGCCGTTTCAATAGTGTTTTCATTCTCTTCTTTCTCAATGCCCGCAAGCAAATGCCAATTTGTAATAGCGATAATGCCGTCGCCCGTAGTCTTTTTTGCAATTTCATGCTTTTCAACAACGCTGTTTTGCACAAAAGAATATATAGTTTGACGGTATTTTTCAGGCACAAATAATTCTTCATTGCTTTTAATATCGGAAGTGTTAAAATCTCGCAGTCCGCCTTCTTTTTGTTTGCCCTTAAAAGCATCAAGCAGACGTTCATATACAATAAGCCCCGGCGCAACAAGTAAAAAGTTTTTTGTGTATTTGACGTTTTTGCCGCCGCTGTTATTTTGAGCTGCTGTGTATTTTGCGTTAAGATACTGCCAAATCAAAAGCGCGTTTAACACCCATGTTTTGCCTGTCCCCGTTGCCATTTTAATGCAGTATTTCGGATAGGAAAATTTTTCTTTTTGTATGCAGGCAATAAATTCTGCATCAATAAATTCTTGAGTGTCCTCATCGCTTACTGCAGAATAAATATCAGGCGCGCTTTGCGCTTTTAACACTTCATGGCAATAAACAGTATTTAATATCGCCTGCTTTTGCCCATCGTGAAAATTTTTAGAGCGTTCCAAAGTCCAGCTTTTGCTAAACCAATAATGCAGCAAATCTGCGGTTATCAGAGTAACTTTATTTATAAAGCTGCCGTTTTCCCATTGGGAATTTACAATCCGTGAAAGTTTACAGGCAAACTTTAGAGGAATATCGCGCGTTCCGGTATTTGTCATATTGGGCATAACTACCTCTCTTTTGGTTTATTAGTCATAACAAAATCATTGATTTTAAAAAATAACTTAGAGAGGCATGCGCCTCTTATTTTTATAAGTCCTTTTCAAATATCCTCAAGCGCTTTGCTTTCAAATCCGAAAACGTCAACGGCTTTTACGCAGATCTTGCGTTTGCGTCCTGAAATTTTATCTACGGTAAGCGTTGCAGAGCGGACTACTCTGTAAGGGTCGTTGTCATTGTGTTCGTTTTCTCTGTAATCCTGCCATAAACTTCTAAAAGTTTTGCCGTCATAGTCGGGGTCTATGCTCCAATATTCAATTAAATCAAGCGGCGCATTTGAAATAATATTAGAAAGTTTTGCTTTGTTTGCGTCGTCAAGAGGAAGCATATCGGGCGACAGCAAAACATAATTTTCAAGTTCTATTGTAAGTTTTTCCTGCGTATCGGAATTTGCCTTTGAAATAACGGGTTTTTTGATTGTTAAATACTGCAAAGACGAAAACCGCACTTTGCCGCAATCTATTAAACTTTTATA